>JBDSRN010000115.1:0-5545 GCA_039929265.1 Steroidobacteraceae bacterium
CCGGCGATCTGCCGGCGCGCTATCGCCCTGCCGACTGGATGCCTTGCGAGAGCAACATCGAAGCCCTCGATGAAACACTCAACGAGCGCGCGGCGCTCACGCTGCTGGAAGTTCCTTCGCAGGAGCACGACATATCGCAGCTGCCGGCCGACGGCATCGATCTACGTGCGCACATCGCGAGCGTGGAAGAGACGCTGATCCGCCAGGCGCTCACGCGCAGCAACGGCACCGTTGCTCAGGCTGCGCGCCTGCTGGGCCTGCGTCGCACGACGCTCGTCGAGAAGCTGCGCAAGTTTGAGATTTCCTCGTTCGAGGACTCGGCGGAAGATTGACGCTTTCGGCACGTCGAATGTGACGCGCTTCACACGCTGAGGCCAAATCTGGCCGGCACGGATCTTGCTCCCTCTCCTGTCACGTGACTCCCACGAACCGTCTACGTGGTCGACTACATGACTGAAGAATTCGAAAGCCCCGTTGCAGCGAGTCGCGAATCCTCGAGCGACCGCGAGCCCATCGCGTCCGCCGATGTTTCGCGTGCGATGTTCGAGTTGGCTCGCCGTGTCGCAGCCACCGACTGCACGGTGCTCATCTCCGGTGAATCCGGTACCGGCAAGGAAGTCCTTGCACGCTTCATCCACCGAAGTTCGCCGCGGGCGGCAGCCGAGTTCGTCGCGATCAACTGCGCGGCGATTCCCGAGAACATGCTTGAGGCGATGCTGTTCGGCTACGAGAAGTGTGCCTTCACCGGCGCGAACGCGAGTCACGTCGGCAAGTTCGAGCAGGCGCAGGGCGGCACTCTACTGCTCGATGAAGTCACCGAGATGCCGCTGGGTCTGCAGGCGAAGCTGCTGCGCGTGCTGCAGGAACGCGAAGTCGAGAAGCTCGGCGGCCGCGGGAGTTTCGCGCTCGATGTGCGCGTGCTGGCGACCACCAACCGTTCACTGCGCACGCAGGTGCAGAACGGACTGTTCCGCGAAGACCTGTTCTATCGTCTGTGTGTATTCCCCCTGATGCTCGCGCCGCTGCGCGAGCGTCGCGATGACATCCTGCCGCTTGCGATGCAGATTCTGGCATCGCGCTGCCGCCCTGGCGAACGCATTCCCGCGCTGAGCGCCGATGCCGCGCATCTGCTGCTCACCTATCCCTGGCCCGGCAACGTACGAGAGCTCGACAACCTGCTGCAGCGTGCGCTGATCCTCGTCAACGGCCCCGTGATCGATCCCGAGCACATCCGCTTCGAGGCGATGAGCGAAACCGCAAGCACACGTGCCCCCGATTCCCTGAGCGACAGCGGGCTGAACCGCTCGCTGCGCCAGACCGAGCGCGACCTGATCCTCGAAGCGTTGCGAGGCGGCACTGCGACGCGCAGCGAAGTTGCGAACAGGCTGGGGATCAGCCCGCGCACCCTGCGCTACAAGCTCGCGCGCCTGCGCGAAGCTGGCATCGACGTTCCGGCAGCCTGAGGAAATTCATGAGCAACATGCATATCGATGGAGTGCTGGCGCAGATCCGCTCGCTGCAGGCACAGACCAGGATGAATGCCGGTGGCATCGGAGCACCCGGCGCAATACAGAACCCGCTCGCGCCCGATGCGACACCGAAGACGAGTTTCGCCTCGGTGCTCAAGCAGGGCATTGATGCGGTGAACCAGGCGCAGATAAAAGCAGGCGAGACTGCCACGGCGTTCGAAAAGGGCACCCCGGGCGTCGAGCTCTCGCAGGTGATGCTCGAGATGCAGAAGGCGAGTGTGTCGTTCCGCGCCGTGACCGAAGTACGCAACCGCCTGGTGAACGTGTACCAGGACATCATGAACATGCCGATCTGAGTGTCCCCATGAACGACCACTTGAACAATTTCACTGAGAGGTTCGCATGAGTGCCGACGCCGGGACATTGCCCGCATACTCGGGTATTCCCGCTGGAATGAAGCCGCTGTTGCTGCTGGTCGGTGTCGCCGCCGCGGTCGCCGCTGGCGTGTACCTGGTTCTCTGGTCGCAGGGACCCAACTACAGCTTGCTGTTCGGCAATCTCGCTAACGCGGATGCCGCGCAGGTCGTGCAATCGCTGGATGCTGCAGGCATTCCGTACCGGCTCGAAGCCGGCAGCGGCGCGATCTCCGTGCCGTCGACGCAGGTGAACGACGCGCGACTGAAGCTTGCCGCGAAGGGCCTGCCGGAAGCGGGCGGGTTCGCGCTGATGGACAAGGATCCGGGTTTCGGAGTCAGTCAGTTCATGGAGAGCGCGCGCTACCAGCATGCGCTCGAGACCGAACTCGCGCGCACGATTGCCAGCATGAAGCAGGTCGAAGGCGCAAGGGTGCACCTGGCCGTTCCGACGCAGTCCGCATTCGTGCGCGACCGCCGTCCCGGCAGCGCGTCCGTGTTCCTGCAGCTCAAATCCGGCCGCCGGCTCGACCGCGAACAGGTGACGGCGATCGTCAACCTGATCGCCTCGAGCATTCCGGAGATGGAAGCGAGCCAGGTGACGGTGATCGACAATCAGGGGCGTCTGCTGTCCTCGCCCGAGAAGAATGGAGAATTTGCGGAGCGCGAGCAGCAGCTGGAGATCGCGCGTCGCATGGAAGACGACTACTCCCAGCGCATCGAGTCGCTCCTGGCTCCGATGCTCGGCAACGGTCGAGTGCGCGCCCAGGTCGTGGCGCAAATCGAGATGTCCGCGACCGAAGAGGCGCGCGAACAATACCGTCCCGACAGCCAGATCGTGCGCAGCGAACAGCTTGCGCAGGAGAGCAGCCGCAACGGCGGGGGTGCCGGCGGTGTGCCGGGCTCGCTTACCAACCAACCGCCGCAGGGCGGTACGGCTGTGCCGCTCGCGCCACCCGCTACCGCCGCTGCAGCGCCTGCCGCTGGCGCCGCTCGCGCCGCACCGGGTGCCGCTGCCGGGGCGGCGACGACCACGGACACGGGTCCGGACAACACCTCGTCGCAGACCAATCGCAACTACGAAATCGATCGCACCATCGCTTACACGCGCACACCCTCGGGCCGCCTGCAGCGACTCACCGTCGCAGTGCTCGTCGACGACATGCGCAGCATCGATACTGCCGGCAAGGAAATCCAGACGCCACTCACCGAGGCGCAGCTCGCACACGTGACCACGCTCGTGAAGGACGCCGTGGGCTTTGACGAGAAGCGCGGCGACAGCGTCAACGTGGTGAACGCCGCGTTCCATCCGGAGGCCGCAATTCCGGAAGGCACCCTGGAACAGATTCCGTTGTGGGAGCAGCCGATGATCCGCGACTTCGCGAAGATCGTCCTGGGCTTCATCGGTGTGATCCTGCTGGTGCTGTTCGTATTGCGCCCGATGATCAAGAACCTCAACGTCGTGCCGCGCGGCGCCCCAGCGCTCGCTGGCGGTGCCGATGTGGCGGCGCGCGTTGCGGCCCCAGTGGGGCCGCCGCCGCTTGCCTATGAGCAGCAGGTGGCGCAGGCGCGCACGCTGGTTGCGAAGGATCCGGCGCGCGTCGCGTCGGTGGTGAAGGACTGGGTAAAGAATGATGAGTGATCTGTCCGGAGTCGAGCAGGCAGCGGTGTTGCTGCTGACGCTCGGCGAAGAAGAAGCTGCCTCGGTGCTCAAGCACATGGGAGCCAAGGACGTGCAGCGCGTGGGCGCAGCCATGGCTCAGCTCGGCAGCGTGTCGCGTGCCCAGGTCAGCGACGTGCTCACTTCCTTCGCGGCGAAGGTGGAAACACAGAGTTCGGTAGGCGGCGGCGCAGATGACTACATCCGCAAGGTGCTGGTGTCCGCGCTCGGGGAGGAAAAGGCATCGAGTCTCATCGACCCGATTCTCGGCGGCCGTTCGAGCAAGGGTCTCGATGCGCTCAAGTGGATGGACGCGCGTGGTGTCGCCGACATCGTGCGCCCCGAGCATCCGCAGATCGTTGCGATCGTTCTTGCGTATCTGGAGCCTGATCAGTCTGCGGCGGTGCTCGCATTGCTATCCGATGAGCTGCGTGCGGACGTCATCATGCGAATTGCGACACTCGATGGCATCCAGCCTTCGGCACTGTCGGAGCTCGACGAGATGATGGAGAAGCAGTTCGTGGGCACGACATCCGGCAAGACCTCGGTGCTCGGGGGGCCGAAAGTTGCGGCGAGCATCCTCAACCTGATCGATACGAGCCAGGAGACGGCAATCATGGATCAGATCCGTGGCACTGACGAAGCGCTCGGTACTCGCATCCAGGATCTGATGTTCGTGTTTGACAACCTGATGGAACTCGACGATCGCGGCATGCAGGAACTTCTGCGCCAGGTGCCGAGCGACAAGCTGCTGCTCGCCATCAAGGGATCGGACGAACGATTGAAGGAAAAAATCTTCAAGAACATGTCGCAACGCGCAGCCGAGATGCTGCGCGACGACCTCGAGTCGAAGGGGCCCGTGCGCCTCTCGGAAGTGGAGGCTGCGCAGAAGGAGATCCTCGCCGCCGCACGCCGGCTGGCCGACGCCGGCACGATCGCACTTGGCGGCAAGGGCGAGGCGTATGTCTAACCTGTTCAGCGCAGATGACGCTGGCTCGGCGACAGCGTGGAATGCGCCCGAAGTTGCCGGCCCGCTCGCGCACAAGCGTCGCAACTGGCGCACAGTGGACGAGCTCGAAGGGATCGAGCGCGCCGCGTGGGAAGAATCTTACGCGGAAGGGCTCGCTGCTGGTCAGGCCGCGGGTCTCGCCGAGGTGCGCAAACGCGTCACGCAGCTCGATGCGCAGATCGCGCACTTCGACGAGATCGTTTCGCTGCTCGCGCGCCCGCTGTCGCGCATGGACATCGAGGTGGAGACGCAGCTCGTGAATCTCGCCGTGAGCATCGCGCGCCAGCTGCTGCGTCGTGAGCTCAAGCTGGATCCCTCGCAGGTGGTCGCTGCCGTGCGCGAGACCGTTGCGTTGCTGCCGGCCGCCGCGCGCGAGGTGCGCGTGCGCCTGCATCCGGACGACGCGGCACTCGTGCGTGAGAAGCTCGCGACGCCGCAGGCCGAACAAGCCTGGAGAATCGTCGAGGACCCGGTCCTGGCGCGCGGTGATTGCCGTGTGTCTGCGGAAGCGGCGCAGATCGACGCGCGACTGGAATCGCGCCTGGCCGCCGTGATTTCAACGGTGCTCGGCGACGAGCGCGACACTGAACGTGGCGACGGTCGCGGCGAGTCCGGCGACACGGAGCCCCGCGCTTGAGCGCCCATCTCGATCGCGCGCCGCGGTGGCGCGAACATCTCGAACGCTGTACGCGTCGCGTGCAGCAATTGCCGCCGCCACCGGTGGAAGGGCATCTCACGCGCATGGTCGGGCTCACGCTCGAGGCAGCAGGTTGTCAGGCTGCTGTGGGCGATCGCTGCGAAGTGGTTGCGGGCGATGGCAAGCGCGTCGAAGCGGAGGTCGTCGGATTCTCGGGCGATCGACTGTTCCTCATGCCCACGGGCGACATCCATGGGCTGAAGCCGAGCGCACGCGTCATTCCCATGCAGGGCGCGGGTACGCTCGCTGTGGGGCCGGAGCTGCTCGGGCGCATCATCGATGGCGCCGGCGAACCGC
>JBDSRN010000116.1:0-6533 GCA_039929265.1 Steroidobacteraceae bacterium
GCATCGGCGGTGGCGCGCGCGGCGCCGCGCGACAGGTCTGTAGTCGCAAAGATCGCCTCGACATCACCGCCCGCGAGCGTGCGCAGCTGTAGCGTCTGCAGGCCTCCCGCAACTGGTCTGGCGTGCAACTCCCAACCGTCGACATGAGCCTGTGGCAATGCGTGGGTGGCGTCCTGTGCAAGGAATGCGTCACGCAGTAGCTGTGCGTTCGCTGCCCCATGCAGACGTAGCACGTCGGTGGGGAGACCATTGATGAGCATGTCTCGTCCTACGGCTTCCACGTGCACGCCTGCTGGCAACCAGTCGCGATCGCGCTCCGAGGTGTACGTCTGCCCGGTGAACGATAGTCCGAGTATTGCCACTAGCATCACGAATCGATTCAGCACGAAAGCACCTCCGTAGCGCGCAGCCGACCCTGCCCCGGTGCGAGCCGATCCACCGGAACGATCTCCGGATCGATGACGCCCCAGCACAGTTGCGCAAATGCCGGCTCGATGAGCGCGATTGCGGAGGTCACTGGCGCCAGCAATGCGCGCGGCTGTGCCGCAAGCGTCGTGGGGACGAGTCCGGAGACGCGTCTGATCACGTGCGCGGGTGCCGATGCATTCCACGCATCACCGAGAATGGCCGCCTCTTCGTCGAATGCGAGCCCCAGCGCATTCAGCGGCGCGGGCATTCCCGCAATGTCATTCACGGCCACGTGAATCCGCGCGGAACGAAACCCGAGCGTTTCGAGATCGAAGTTCCCGCCGAGGAAGCCACTCATCGCGGACAAGGGCTGCATGATGAAGTTGGTGATCGCTGCACCACGGCCAGGAGGGACCGTGTGTGCGGCCGCCAGCGTTACAGCCTGCCGGGGATCGAGGAGGTCTGCGTCTGCCCAGGGGTCCTTCCACAACGCTTCGTCGAAGAGTCTTTCTCGCAGCACTTCCTGTGCATCGCCCGCACTGCGACGCTCACGCCACCACAGGGCATCGAACACCGCGTACCGCGCCGCCTGAATCGTCCGGAACTGCAGATCGTGAAAGCCTCCCAACATCACCATTCCGAGCGGAAGTACCGTGAGGACAAGCGCGGCGATCGCGAACTCGACCATGCTTTGACCACGCTGGCGGTTCACGGCAGCACCGCATAGGGGTCCACTGCCAGACCTTTTGTGGGGGCCGCCAATGCCCTGTCCGCTCCCTCCACCGAGGCGAGATGAACTTGCCAGTAAGGATTGAACAGGCTTGGAAACTCGCGCCGCCCGTCCGCGCGTTCCACCGGGCGACGGAAATAGATCTCCGCTGCACTCACTGCGAACATCGAATCCTGTTGCCAGTGCGGCGCAGGATCGATGGCCCGACCGTCGGGCAATGCAATGGCAACTTGAGGCAATGCCCGATCGGCGGTCGCAATATGCTCGGCCGCCTCACGCAGTTCCACGACATAGCGAAGTCGCAGATCCTTTTGCAGAGCGGGCTGGTCAATGTCGCGGATCTCAGGCAGCCCGAGATATCCGGACGCGGGAACGAAAGTCCGCTGCGCCAGACGGGAGGTACGCGGGTTCGTGCGGAAGCTTCCACCGTGTACACCGCGACCCGTCTGCGGATGATGCCTGTTCTCGGCGGCGTTCCATGCCAATGGAATCTCCTGCCGTGTGACTCCCAGGTCCACATGCGCGGCAAGTGTGTCCATTCCGCGCCAGCTGTATTCGCCTATGAGGTCGGTGCCACCCCGCTTGCGCGCACCAACGACTCCCAGGCTGACCGGATTCCAGTTGCGTTGCGCGGTGAAGCCGTCGCGTGAGCGCATGACCACATCCTTGAACCGCGCCAGCTCGCTCTCGCCGTGACGGTACTTCGCAGTGATGCTGTTGAGCCAGTGCGTGCCGTTAACTAGCGCAAACATCCGGGCGCCGGTCGACAAGTCCGCGTCGGGTCGATTGGCTCGCGCGACCTCGGAGGCAATCTCGCCTGCCGTGATCGGTGCCTGCTGATGCGCAAGCACCTGAGCGAAAGCCAAAGCGTTGACATTCCAGTGACTCAGGGCGGTCTCCGCGACAGGCGAAGTGCGTTGCAGAACCCGATCGATTCCCGTCCATAGCTTGTCGAGCGCTTGCAATGCTTCGCGAATCCCGGGGATCCAGGCGGTGACGACGGACACGTTGCGGATGTTCTGTTCCATGTAGCGCGACCACGAGCGCAGCGTGACGAACTGCGCGATCGCCACTTCGTTGGCGACGATTGCGCGGTTCATGTACGACTGGAAGTTGAGTGCACGCGCCTCCCACAACGCTGCACTGTAAGCAGCAGCATCGGCGGCGTTGACCATGCGCGCCTTTTCGTTGACGGACTGACCGCTGTTGAACACGAGAACAAATCCACCCAGCATTGCCGCCGTGAAGGCCAGGACGACGACCAATGCCTGGCCGCTGTGGTGACGCGCGCCCATGATCACTCCTGGTCGTAGTTGTCGAGCTGGACGTCCTTGCTCGCCTGATCTGCGGCGTCTTGCCCGCCTTCATTTGTGTCTGCGCGGGACGCCCCCGCGCCCTTGCCGGCCAAAGTCTGCGCGGTGACCGCCATCTGCCCGCGCACGGTTTTTCCGAAAGCGGTGTAGACACCGATCGCGGCAATGGCGATGAGCGCTACGATGATGATGTACTCGGTCATTCCCTGACCTCGCTGAACCACGTTCCTGTGCATGACAGTCTCCCTGGTTGCTGACGTTTCGAAGGTGGCCATTACAGTCTCGTCGCAGCTTCGACGCTGCCGCGTAATGTGTCGCCTTCGGCTACTTTCGCTGCGCCGGCGGCGTACTTCGCACCATCGGCACCGCGGTGCGCTTGCTGGGATGCTCCCATCCCACCCGGACGAAAATCCGCTGAAGATCACGAGCAGCCCAGCGATGAATCCGAACGCCAGGAACAGCAGGATGCGCAACCAGCCTCACACGGGCAACAGCACCGCCGCCCACGCCAGAAGCGCGACCAGGAATCCGATGCCGCTCGCAATCATTCGGGGGCCGCGTGATGCGGGCGAAGCGCTGCATGGTCGCGGCTGCGTGGCAGCCGGCACTTCACTCGCGACGGCGGATTGCGTGAGATCTGCGAATGTCTGAGCGAACACGGGGGCGACGGCAAAGCAGGTCAGCCCGGCAGCACGGATGTTTCGATCACCGTTGCGATGCCCTGGCCCACGCCGATGCACAGCGTCGCCAGTGCATAGCTTGCCAACTGCCACCCGGCGATGCCCGCGGCGTCCATGCCCGAACCGCACAAGCGGTTGCTCGTTGCACTTGGCACTTCCCTGAGCAGGCCGGCCAGCAGCAATGCCATGCGCGCCACATTGCGATCGTTCTCACCCGCCTGGTTGGCGCAGCCGAGTTAAACGTCTTCGAGCTTAGCCCAGTCAATCTGTCGGTACTCTGCGACCAGGACGCGAATGGGCGCCACGGCGAGGTCCGGGCGTACCGAGCTCAAACTTCCGCCGTATCGGCCGATGGGGTACGGGTGCCATCACCCAAAATGCGCTTCGCGTCACGTGGGGAACTCTCTTGAGTTCAGGGGTACAAGCAAGTCGCGCATAATGCTTTATCAGGCGTCTGTGCGCCACGGAGCTCCCGCATGCTGAGGCTGGTAAGGTTGGCACTGCTTCCCGCAGTTGTCGGTCTCGTATTCTGCGCTGCGGCGCTCTCCCAGAAACCGACCGGGCGGGAATTCAACGGCCGGTTCGGAACGTCTGCCGCGGTCCCCGCTGACGAAGCCACCGATCGCATTATCGTCAAATGGCGCAGCAATCGTCACCTCGCCTCGCGTGATGCCGACGTCAGCGAACTCACCGGTCGCAGCGGCTTGCGCCTGCAGCGCGTGCGCGCAATCGGCAACGACATGCAGGTGCTGCGACTCGACCGGGAACAATCCGGCGCGGATATGGAACGCACGCTGCAAAGCCTGCGCGCTGATCCGAACATCGAGCTCGCGGAGGCCGATCGCCGCATGCATCCGCACGCCTTCATGCCCAATGATCCCAACTACATCACGCAGTGGTATCTGCAGGCGGCGCAGCCCGCGGCCATTCGCGCCAACGAGGCGTGGGATGTCACCAAGGGCGGCGCCAGCGCGACAAGCTCGGGTACGGTGATTGCCGTCATCGACACCGGTGTGCGTTACGAGCATCCCGATCTGCTCGCGGCGTCGACCGGTGGCAAGTTGCTGCCAGGTTACGACTTCGTGTCCTCGGACTCTCCGGGTGTGTTCGCCACGGCGAACGATGGTGATGGCTGGGATGCGGACGCGTCTGATCCCGGCGACTTCCTCACCTCCGCCGATCTTGCCTCGATCCAGTTTCGCAATCGCGGCTGCGGCACAGCACCCAGCAATAGCTCGTGGCATGGCACTCGTACGGCAGGCATGATTGCAGCGAGCACCCACAACGGCGTCGGCGTCGCAGGCGCCGCCTTCAACGCGTGGGTGCTGCCGATTCGCGCGTTGGGCAAATGTGGCGGGTTTGACTCCGACATCCTTGCGGCGATGTACTGGGCCGCGGGCCTGTCCATACCGTTCGCCGACGTGCCAGCAGGTCAGTCGGTGCCGCCCACCAATCCTTACCCGGCACACATCATCAACATGAGCCTCGGCGCGACCGGGGCGTGTCGTTCCTCATACGTCGCTGCCGTGGCAGCGATCAGCGCACGCGGTGCGCTGGTCGTCGCGTCCGCCGGCAACGAAGGCGCGGTCACTGATACGCCTGCGAATTGCCCCGGCGCGCTGGGCGTCGGCGGGTTGCGGCATGTGGGCACCAAGGTTGGTTACAGCAATCTCGGACCGGAAGTCGGCGTAAGTGCCCCGGCCGGCAATTGCTTGAACATCGCGCCCGGCTCGCTGTGCCTGTTCAGTCTCGATACGACATCGAATTCGGGCGCAACCACGCCGAGCGCTTCGGACTACACCACGCAGACCAACTCGAACGTCGGCACCAGCTTTTCCTCGCCACTCGCCGCCGCCACCGGCGGGCTTATGCACGAGATCAATGCGCGCATGCCGCCCTCGTTGCTTATCGCCCGCATCAAGTCCTCCGCGACGCCGTTCCCGACCACGAGCGACACCGTGCCGGCACCGCCGGCATGCCGCTCGCCGGGCGTGGCGCCCATTCAGGACACGGAGTGCCTGTGCACCGTGGGACTATGCGGCGCAGGCATGCTGAACGCAGCGAGCGCGGTGGTAGCAGCACAGCGACCCGTCGCAGTGGTCGCTTCGCCGACCATGGTGACCGCGGGCTCGAACGTATCGCTCGATGGCAGCGGCAGTGTCGCCTCGTGCAATCGCACGGTAGTGAGCTATGCGTGGAGCGTGGTGAGTGGCACGGGCAGCGTGATTTCCCCCAATGCTGCCGTGACGGCGATTACCGCACCGGCAAGTGGTGTGCTGATCGTGCGCCTCACGGTGACAGACAACCTCGGTGACGCGGATACGTCTGACATCACGCTGACGTCGAGTAGTGCCTCGACTACCTCCCCGACACTGCTCGGGGGCAACACCTGCTCGACACCGATTCTCGCCGCGCAGGCGGCGCCTGCTACGCCAACGCCGTCGGCCCCGAGCACACCTGCCAATTCAGGCGGCGGCGGCGCTCTCGGCATCGAGTTGCTGCTGCTCGCCGCACTGAGCGCGATCCGCGTGCTCGGTCTGCAACGCGCAGCACGACTTTGCCCAGCGCGCGCCGCTCGCTGAGATCAGCGTAGCCCTGGAAATACTGCTCCAAAAAATGAACCGCACCGACCAGCGGCGTCACCTTGCCGGGCATCGACATTCAGCCACGACGCCTGCGCACTCTGCGTGTCATGGTGTTTGCTATGGTGTCGCCATTGTTGCACACGAGGCGGTGAAAACGTGGACCTGCTCCAGGCGATCATTCTCGGAATCATCGAAGGCGTCACAGAATTTCTGCCGGTGAGTTCCACCGGCCATCTGCTTATTGCGCAGCGGCTGATGGGCATTCCGGAGAGCGAAGTGGCCAACGCCTACGCCATCGCCATCCAGGCGGGTGCAATCGTCGCCGTGCTCGGACTGTACCGGCAGCGGGTCGGACAGATGCTGCAAGGGGTCGTGGGGCGCAGCGCCGATGGACTGCGGCTCACCATGTTGCTGCTGCTCGCCTTCCTGCCTGCCGCACTGTTCGGCGTCTTGTTTGACGATGCGATCGAGAAGCGCCTGTTCGGCGTACAGCCGGTGATCGCGGCGTGGATCGTCGGCGGCATTATCATTCTCGCGCTCGCCCCGTGGATCGCCCGACGCCGCGAAGGACGCAGCCTCGAACAACTACTGTGGCAGGGCGCCCTGCTCATCGGCTTCGCCCAATGTCTGGCGCTGTGGCCCGGCACCAGCCGCAGCCTCGTTGCGATCCTGGGCGGGCTGCTGGCAGGTCTGTCGCTCAGCGCGGCAGTCGAATTCGCCTTCCTGCTAGGTCTCATCACGCTGGGCGCCGCCACGGCCTACAAGAGCGTGCAGCTTGGGGAGCTCATGGTCGAAACATACGGGATCACGGTACTAC
>JBDSRN010000117.1:0-11285 GCA_039929265.1 Steroidobacteraceae bacterium
CGGGTTGTAGCGCGAGGGAACCTGCACGATCCCGGCGAGTGTGGCTGCCTCGCCCACGGTGAGATCGCCGAGCGACTTGCCGTAGTAGGTTTCCGCAGCCGCCGCCACGCCATACAAGCGCTGACCGAAATAAATGACGTTCAGATAAGTGGCGAGGATTTCTTCCTTGGTGAAGTTCCTTTCCATCCGGTAGGTGACGAACACCTCCTGAAGTTTGCGACGCAGGGTCTTGTCCTGAGTCAGCACCAAAGTACGCGCGGCCTGCATGGTGATCGTGCTGGCGCCCTGGGCCTTGTCCGCCGAGACCAGATTCACGAGCAGCGCCCGCAGCACGCCCTGCCAGTCGATGCCGTGGTGGCGGAAGAAACGGTCGTCCTCCGCAGCCAGCATGGCTTGGCGCATGATTTCTGGTATTTCGGCGTAGGTCACCGGAATTCGACGCTGTTCACCGATCTGGGCGATCAGCTGGCCGCCTCTGGCATATACCCGCAGGGGTACCTGGAACTCCACGTGGCGGATCGCGTCCTCGCTCGGCAGGGCCGGCGCGACATAGACATAGCCGCAAGCCAGGCCATAGACACCCAACAGCGTGACTGCCATCACGGCAACCGCCGCGTAGGCGATCAAGGATCGGTATATCTGCTTCAGGCGCATTGCTCAAGATCAACCAGGGTAGCCAATGTTGACCCAAACGGGCTGCAAATGGGGTTTGAGTGGCAAATTTCCGGAGAGTTTTTCGCGTTTGTGGCAGTGCTCACGGATTTTGCGAGCGTCCTGGCGTTCAATTTAACCTTGCACTGATATATATTCGCCGGTGAGTTCGAACAAAACCAGCATTTCGGCGCGTAAATAGCTGAAAGGGAAGGGAGAATCGTGTTTCTGTTTTCGCGCAAATACCGTCCCCTGCTGGGTCTCGATATTACGACCTCCTCGATAAAGCTGATCGAGCTGGTCATGAGTGGTGGCCAGTACCGGGTCGAATCCTATGCGGCGGAGCCCACACCGCAGAATTCCATGAACGAGAAAGCCATCGTCGACGCAGATGCCGTCGGTGAGGCAATCGGTCGTGCTGCGAAACGGGCCGGCGCCAAGAGTCGCGAGGTCGCCATCGCGATCAGCGGCGACGCGGCGATCACGAAAGTCATTCAGATGCCGCGCACGCTCAAGGAGAGCGATCTCGAAGCGCAGGTCGAGATGCAGGCCGACCAGTACATCCCCTTCCCGATGGATGAGGTCAGCTACGACTTCGAAGTGCTCGGCACTTCAGAGAAAGATCCCGAGTCCATCGACGTGCTGCTGGTTGCCACGCGTTCCGAAAACGTCGAGCAGCGTCGCGCCGCGGTGGTCTCCGCCGGCCTCATCGCGCGCCTAGTCGACGTCGAGGCGTTCGCGCTCGAGAACGCCTGCAAGCTCATGACGCATCAGATGCCCGATGGCGGCATCGATCGCTCGATCGCCGTGGTCGACTTCGGGGCGAGCAGCACCACTTTCAGCATCCTGCGCAACCTCAAGGTCGTGTACACACGCGATTTCGCGTTCGGCGGGCAGCAGCTCACCGAAGAAATCATGCGCACGTACGGCCTGTCGATGGAGGAGGCCGGTCGCGCCAAGAAAGAAGGGGGCTTGCCCGGCAATTACCAATCCGAAGTGCTCGATCCCTTCATCGACGACATGACCCAGCAGGTCAGCCGCTCGTTGCAGTTCTATCTCGCCTCCGGTTCGGGTCGCGAGCAGCCGGAAAAGATCCTCATCTGCGGCGGCTGCGCCAACGTTCCCGGTGTCGCAGATGTCGTGGCGAGCCGCGTCGGCATCGCCGCAGAGAAGGGCGACCCGCTCGGACAGATGAAGCTTTCCTCGCGTGCGCGCGCCCAGGCCGTGCAGCGCGACGCGACGGCGCTACTCACGGCCTGCGGGCTCGCACTGCGGAGTTTCGACTGACATGCCGCGCATCAACCTACTTCCCTGGCGCGAACAGCAACGCACCGAACGCAAACTGGCCTTCCTGGTCGGTCTGGGCGCCGGCGCGCTCGCCGCCGCCGTGATGACTGTCGCCGGCTACCTCCTCTTCAACTCGTTGATCGACGGTCAGCAGCAACGCAACGATCGCCTGCGTGCCGAGATCAAGGTGCTCGACACGCAGATCGAAGAGATCAACAGTCTCGAAGCGCAGAAACAGAAGTTCATCGCACGCATGCAGATCATCGAGAAGCTGCAGCGTTCGCGTCCGGAGATCGTCCACGTGTTCGACACGCTGGTCCGCACCGTTCCGGATGGCACCTATCTCACGGGCATCACCCAGTCGGAGCGCCGCTTCAAGATCCAGGGCGTGGCCCAGTCTTCGACGCGCGTGTCGGCCTTCATGCGCAACATCGACGGTTCGCAGTGGTTGAGCAATCCCGAGCTCGAAGTGGTCGAGAGCAAGAAAGAGAACACCGCGGGCAGCGATTTCACGCTGTACGCCGATCAAGTAACCACGACCGCCGATGAGCAGACCGGTGGCGCCCCCGCCGTCGCGAGGAGAGCGCAATGAGCGTGATGGACGAACTGCGCAGCCTCGATCCCCGCGACCCGGGTCGCTGGCCATTGCCGGTACGTGCTGGCGCAATCGGGATCTGGTTCGTCGTGCTGTCGAGCGTGCTGTTCTATCTTTTTGTCTGGAACCAGCAGCGCCCAGAGCTGCAACGCTTCGAGGACGAACAGTTGCAATTGCAGAACCAGTTTCGCGACAAGCACGCCAAAGCCGTGGACCTCGAGATCTACAAGCAGCAGCTCAAGGACATCGAGCGTTCGTTCGGCGCCATGCTGCGCCAGCTGCCCGGCAAGACCGAAGTGCCGAACCTGCTGGTGGACATCTCGCAGACCGGTCTGGCCGCGGGCCTCGAGCAGAAGCTGTTCCAGCCTGCGCCGCAGCAGAACAAGGATTTCTACGCTGAGCTGCCGATCAAGATCCGTCTCACCGGCAGTTACCACCAGTTCGGCGAGTTCGTCAGCGGCATCGCCGCGCTGCCGCGCATCGTCACGTTGCACGATGTGGACATCAAACCGGTCGGCAAGGACACCTACGACCAGCTGCAACTCGACGTCACCGCGAAGACCTATCGTTATCTCGACGAAGAGGAGCTGGCGGCCGCCGAGGCCGAGCGACGCAAGGCCGACGTGGCCAAGCGTGGCTCGAGCGTCGGTTGACCGGATCCTCACTCATGCACGCCACCAATCACATGCACCGATCCCTCGTCTCCGCGCTGCTGCTTCTGTGCGGCTCGACCCTGCTTGCGGGTTGCTCGGGCCGCGATGCCGAGCTCGATCAGTTCATCGCGGCGACCAAGCAGGAGCAATCCAGCGGCGTGCAGCCGCTGCCTGAGGTCAAGCCGTACGAAAGTTTCTTTTACGTTGCGCAGAACCTGCGCTCGCCATTTGTCCCCGGTGGTTCCGGTGCGACCAGTGCTGCGGGCGTGCGGCCCGACGTGAAACGGAATCGCGAGTTTCTCGAGCAGTTCTCGCTCGACACTCTCAAGATGGTGGGCACTTTCAGTCTGGGCGGCCGCGTGTACGGTCTGGTGCGCACCCCCAAGGATGGACTCGTGCAGCGCGTGCTGCCTGGCAATTACATCGGACAAAACGACGGCAAAGTCCTCGAGATCGCGCCGTCCAGAATCAGTGTGACCGAAATCGTTCCCGACGGGCTTGGCGGCTACATGGAGCGCCCGGCTTCGCTGGCACTGAACGAATGATCGGCAGGGAGACCAAGAGAATGAAGCGTTCGAAAGCCGTCACTAATTTCCTGCGGGCTATGGCCTGGCTTGCTGCCGTAGCCGTTCCAGCAGGACTCACTGCGGTACAGACGGCCCGCGCTGCGGAAGCTCCCGGCAACAAGCTCGAGGCCATCGAGGTCCAGACGCTGCCCGGTCAGCGCCTCGAACTCACCCTCAAGCTGTCCGGCCCCGCGCCGCAACCGTTGTCTTTCACCATCGACAATCCCGCGCGCATTTCGCTGGATCTGCCGAACACCGCCCTCGCGCTGCCGTCGCGTCGCATCGACGTGCGCTCGAACGGGCTCGACACCATCCTCGCCGCCGAGGCAACGGGTCGCACACGTCTGGTGCTCAACCTCGATCACGTCGTGCCCTACGAGACGCGCGTCGATGGCAATCGCATCATCGTCACGCTGGGTGAGGCCGTACGCCAGGCCACAGCCGCTTCCGGCGCCGTCGCAAGCAGCACCGCGCGTGCCGGCACCGCCGCTGCTGCCTCGGGTGGTCGCAGCATCAAGAGCATCGACTTCCGTCGCGGCCCGGATGGCACGGGTCGTGTCGTCGTGAAGCTGAGCGATCCACGCACTCCGATCAACCTGCGTCAGCAAGGCAATCAGGTCGTGGTGGACTTCGCCGGCGCAGAGCTGCCGAAGAACCTCATGCGCCGTTTCGACGTCACGGATTTCGCGACGCCGGTGACCTCGTTCGACGCCCTGCGCGTCAACGACAGCACTCGCCTCATCATTTCGGGCAACGGCGAGTTCGAACAGCTCGCCTACCAGACCGACGATCAGTACGTGATCGAAGTGCAGACCGCCAAGGCCGTGAAGGGCCCGGCCGAGGAGCGCCCGGTTTATACG
Source organism: Steroidobacteraceae bacterium (assembly GCA_039929265.1). Classification (GTDB taxonomy): domain Bacteria; phylum Pseudomonadota; class Gammaproteobacteria; order Steroidobacterales; family Steroidobacteraceae; genus ZC4RG30. The sequence continues at coordinate 4,613 of JBDSRN010000117.1, forward strand.
GGTGAGCGCCTCACGCTCAACTTCCAGGACATCGAGACGCGCGCCGTGTTGCAGCTGCTGGCCGACGCCAGCGGTCAGAACATCGTCGTGAGCGACACCGTGTCCGGCAGCGTCACGCTGCGCCTGCAGAATGTGCCGTGGGATCAGGCCCTCGACATCGTGCTGCGGACGAAGGGTCTCGACAAACGTCGTCAGGACAACGTCATCATCGTCGCGCCGGCGGATGAACTCGCCACGCGCGAGAAGGCCGAGCTCGCAGCGAAGAAGGATCTCCAGGAACTCGCGCCCCTGCGCACCGAGTACCTGCAGGTCAACTACGCGAAGGCTTCGGACATTTCCCAGCTCATATCCTCGCAGAGTGGCGCGACCAGCAGCAGTGGCCGCGGCGGCAACACGCTCCTGTCGAGCCGCGGCAGCGTCTCGGTGGACGATCGCACCAACACCCTGCTGATCCGCGACACGGCTGAGAGCCTCGCGAACATCCGCCAGCTCGTGGCAACACTCGATATTCCAGTGCGTCAGGTGCTCATCGAAGCGCGCATCGTGGTCGTCAATGATGACTTCTCACGCGATCTCGGTGTGCGCGCGGGCGTGACTGCCACGCGCCGCAATGGCAACGACGGCCTGTACGCAACCAGCGGTACGGCCGGCGCGGTCGACTCGGTGCTCGGCTCGGCGCTCGACAATCTTGCAGGCGGCTCCGGCTCGCCATATCCGATCGAAGTGCCCACGGGCGCGGGGGCTCCGGGTCGTTACAACGTGAACCTGCCGGTCGCCAGCCCCGCGGGCAGCTTCGCCCTCATGGTGCTCGGTTCCGACTACATCGTCGATCTCGAGCTCTCCGCCGCACAGTCGGAAGGCCGAGGTCGCATCATCTCCTCGCCGCGTCTCATCACGGCGAACCAGAAGGAAGCGAGCATCGAGGCTGGCGTCGAGATTCCGTACCAGGAATCTGCCTCCAGCGGCGCGACCACGATCTCTTTCAAGAAGGCGGTGCTGTCACTGAAGGTGACGCCGCTGATCACGCCGGACAATCGCGTCATCCTTGACCTCAACGTCAAGAAGGACAGCGTCGGCCAGATCATCGTCGGCGGGGCGGGTCAGCAGGTGCCTTCGATCGACACGCGCGAGATCAACACTTCGGTGCTCGTGAGCGACGGTCAGACCGCGGTGCTCGGCGGCATCCTCGAGACTGAACAGCGCGAAACGGTGAAGAAGGTTCCTTACCTCGGCGACGTGCCGGTGCTGGGCCATCTCTTCAAGACGACGGGCAAGGTCGACAACAAGGACGAGCTCCTGATTTTCGTCACGCCGAAGATCCTGCGTGAGGGCGTCAATGCGAACTGATCGGGTGAGACACATGCGTAAAGCAGGATTCCTGGCCTTTGTGCTCGCGGCGGCACTCGCCGGTTGCGGCGGTGGCGATGACAAGAACGACGCCTTCCAGGGCGACGGCACAACCGGTGGTACAACGGGCGGGACAGGCACCGGTGGGGCGACTTCGAATGCGCAGCTCGGTTCGGGCACGGGTGCAGCCTTCGCGACCGGCGTCATCGGCCTCAGCAGCGCCACGGTTTCTGCCGGTGGCAGCACCAGTCTGTCGGTCGCTCTCGTGCAGACCGACGGCAACCTGTACACGCAGTCGACGGCCATCACGTTCAATTCGCCTTGCGTTGCCGCGGGCACCGCGGTGATTCAGCCTTCCGCCACGGCAACCACGACTACCGGCGCTGCTACGGTCACCTATGTAGCGCGCGGTTGCGCCGGCACGGACGTGGTCACGGCGACGGCCACGGTCAACGGCGTGACACGCACCGCCACTGGCACCGTCACCGTTGCTGTCGCGGCCATTGGCTCGATCGCCTTTGTCTCCGCGACGCCGACCAACATCGCACTCAAGGGCACGGGCGACACCAGCCGCCCGGAGAGTTCCATCGTCGTGTTCAAAGTGCTCGATGCCTCGGGCGGCCCCCGCGCCGGTGCCGCAGTGTCGTTCACGCTGAATACCAATGTCGGGGGCATCACACTCCAGCCGGCAGCTGCCACAGCCACCAGCGACGCGCAGGGCAATGCGCAGATCGTCGTCAATGCCGGCACCGTTTCGACGTCGGTGAAGGTCACCGCCGCGGTGACCAGCGTTACACCGGCCATCTCCACACAATCGAGCCAGCTCACAATCACCACAGGCATTCCGACTGCCGGCAGTTTCTCGCTGGCTGTGGGCTGCTTCAATGTGGAAGGCTGGGACATCGACGGCACCACAACCTTGGTAACCGCACGCCTGGCGGATCGCTTCGGCAATCCCGCACCGGACGGGACTGCGGTGACATTCACGACCGAAGGTGGCGCCATCATTTCCCAGTGCACGACGACCACCGTGCCTGCCGAGGGTGGCGTGTGCTCTGTGAACTGGCGCAGCTCCAACCCGCGCCCGGTCGACGGTCGCGTCACGCTCCTCGCCAAGGCGATCGGTGAGGAATCCTTCACCGACGCGAATGGCAACGGTGCATTCGACAACGGCGAGGCCTGGGCGGATCTGGGGGAACCGTACCGCGACGACAACGAGAGCGGTGCGTACGAACCCGGTACCGACGCGGACTTCGTCGACTTCAACAACAACGGCACGCGCAATGTCGCGGATGGCCTGTTCAACGGTGTGCTCTGCAACGACACTGCGGGTCGCTGCGGCAACGCTGCGTCACGCTCGACGGGCATCGGTCAGCAGAATCTGGTCATCCTGTCGGGTAGCACTCCGGTAGTGACCCAGACGAGCGGCGCCGCACTGGCGCCTGTCGCGATGGGGCTCAACACCTCGAGCACCATAACCCTGTGGGTCCGCGATGCGCGCGGCAATCCGATGCCAGGCGGCTCGGACGTCACCGGCACGATCGCGGGTGGTGGCCTTGCGCTCGGCGCACCGACGGCCTTCAAGATCCCCTGCAGCAAGACGGCGGCGGGCACGCAGGTCTCCGGCGTCACGGTGTACTCGTTCACGGTCATTTCCGGCACGACCGCGGGCAGCGGCGTGTTCACGCTCACCGTCAAGACGCCCAGCGGCCTGGAGACCATCGTGCAGGTCGGTGTCACGGCGAGCTGATCGCTGGCATCATTGTTCGAATCCGGCCGCCTGAGGGCGGCCGCTTTCATTCCAATGCTCGGCAAACGCAATATCTACCTGATCGGCCCGATGGGCTCCGGCAAGTCCGCCGTCGGACGGCATCTATCGCGCCTGCTGAAAATCCCTTTCCACGACAGCGATGTCGAGGTCGAGAAACGCACCGGGGTCGACATCCCGTTCATCTTCGAGCGGGAAGGCGAGGTCGGCTTCCGGCAGCGGGAACGCGAGGCAATCGCGCTGCTCACCACCCTCGAACCCATCGTGCTCGCCACCGGCGGCGGCGCGGTGCTGGATCCCGACAATCGCCGCCTGCTCGCGGCACACGGCTGCGTCGTCTACCTCCAAGCTTCCCCTGCTCAGCAACTGCATCGCGTCGGCGCGGGTCGCAGTCGCCCGCTGCTGCACAACGTGGATCCAGCGGTGCGCCTGCAGCAGCTGTGCATCGAGCGCGAGCCCCTGTATCGGGAAATTGCCGACCACATCGTTTCAACCGACAACCGTCGAGTCCATAAGGTCGCCGAGTTCATCCTGCGCGCGACCGGACCCGACGCGCCCACCTGAGGCGCGGAGCCTTATACTGCACCCGCGACGCTTCGCTCGCGGTTCAGTTGCAAGGTTCGTGCAAACGCTCAAAGTCGAACTCGGCGACCGTGCCTACCCGATCCTTATCGGCAATGGCGTCAGCTCTAACGAGGCAGTGCTGCGCGAGCACCTGCCCGACCGCGACATCCTGCTTGTCAGCAACACCACCGTCGGCCCGCTGTATGCTCCGGCGATCCAGCGTGCCCTGTCGGGCCAGCGCGTGATCGATGTGCGCCTGCCCGACGGCGAACAGCACAAGACACTCGACAACACGGCGCGCGTGCTTGATGTGCTCGTGACCAACCGTTTCAATCGCGACTGCGTGATCGTCGCGCTCGGTGGTGGCGTGGTCGGGGATCTCGCGGGCTTCGCGGCGGCGACGTATCAGCGCGGCGTCGCCTTCGTGCAGATTCCGACGACGCTGCTCGCGCAGGTGGATTCGTCCGTCGGCGGCAAGACCGGCGTGAATCACCCTGGCGGCAAGAATCTCATCGGAGCGTTCCATCAGCCGCGCGCCGTGCTCAGCGACACGGCGACGCTCGTCACGCTCCCGGAGCGCGAGCTGCGCGCCGGACTCGCCGAAGTCATCAAGTACGGACTCATCTTCGATGCCGGGTTCCTCGCCTGGCTGGAACAGAACATCGAAGCGCTCCTGCGCCGTGATCCCGACGCGCTCGCGCACGCCATCCACCGTTCGTGCGAGCTCAAGGCCGAAGTCGTGCTGCGCGATGAACGCGAGCAGGGTGATCGCGCGCTGCTGAATCTCGGCCACACATTCGGACATGCGATCGAGTCCGCTACCGGCTACACCGAATGGCTGCACGGCGAAGCCGTCGCCGCGGGAATGCTGGTAGCCGCGGACATGTCGTGCAGCATCGGCATGCTCTCGTCGCAGGACGTGGACCGCGTGCGCACGCTGCTCGAGCGCGCCGGGCTGCCTGCGCAGGCGCCGCGCATTGGCGCGCAGAAGGCACTCGACTACATGCGCATCGACAAGAAGGCACGCGCGGGGCGCATACGCCTCGTACTGCTGGAGCGGCTAGGCAAGGCGTTTTTCACCGCGGAATATCCCGACGAAGCGCTGACCCGCACGCTCGCGACGCATTTCGGCTAAGCCATGCTCGCGCCCTACGCCGCGCACGATGAACAGACGCTCGGTCGCCGTCACACCGAGTCGCCCCCGAAGTACCGCAGCGAGTTCCAGCGCGATCGCGATCGCATCGTGCACTCCAACGCCTTTCGTCGCCTGGTCTACAAGACGCAGGTTTTCGTCAATCACGAGGGTGACCTGTACCGCACGCGCATCACCCACTCGCTGGAGGTAGCACAGATCGCGCGCTCGATCGCACGCGCACTCCAACTCAATGAGACGCTGACCGAAGCCATCTGCCTCGCGCACGATCTGGGTCATACCCCGTTCGGGCACGCTGGCCAGGACGCGCTCAACGATTGCATGCGCGAGTACGGTGGCTTCGAGCACAACCTCCAGTCCCTGCGCGTGGTCGACGTGCTGGAAGAACGTTACGCAGAGTTCGACGGTCTGAATCTCACCTTCGAATGCCGAGAAGGAATTCTCAAGCACTGCTCGCTGAACAATGCACATACGCTGGGAGATGTCGGTCGCCGTTTCATCCAGCGCAAGCAACCGGGGCTCGAAGCCCAACTCGCGAATCTCGCCGACGAGATCGCCTACAACAATCACGATATCGACGACGGCATTCGTGCCGGCCTCGTGACACTCGACGACATGGCGCAAATTCCGCTCGTTCGCGATCAGCACGACGCGGTGTTGGAAAAGTATCCGAAGCTCACCGGACGACGCCTGGTGCACGAGACCGTGCGACGCATGATTGATGTGCTGGTCATCGACGTCATAGAGTGCTCAAGTGCGCAGATCGCCGCCGCAGGAGCCAGGAGCATTGCGGATGTGCGTGAGCATCCAGGCAAGCTCATCGGCATGACCGAAGAAATGCATGCGCGACATCTGCAACTCAAGCAGTTTCTGCGCGAACGCGTGTACAGGCACTATCGCGTCCTGCGTATGACCAGCAAGGCCCGCCGTGTGATCCGCGACCTGTTCCAGGCATTTTTCGGTGAGATCGATCTGATGCCCGACGAACACCGCGACGCCGCGCTGCTCGCGGAACAGAGATCGGTTCCCGACGGACGCGCCCGCGCCGTTGCCGACTACATTGCCGGGATGACTGATCGATACGCGATCCTGGAGCACCGCCGCGTGCTCGTCCCCGAAGAGCGAAGCTGAGGATCAATCCATGACCGATACCGCACGCGCGCATCTAGTCCACGCGTTTCGCAAGGTGCTTCGCCCGTTGGTGAAGATCCTGATACGCGCCGGCGTGCGCTACGACGAATTCGTCGAAGTCATCAAAGGGGTGTTCGTGGAGAGCGCCATTCGCGACGGCATCGGTCGCGGTGGCTCGCTCACGCGCACAAGGGTGGCGCTGGTTACTGGCGTGACCCGGCGCGATGTGGACCGCTATGTGGACAATGAGGATTTGTTGGCGCCGCCCAGTCCTACTCACGTTGCGAGGCTCACGGAAGTCCTGCACTTATGGAATACGGATCCTGCATTCTTGGGACCATACGGCGTGCCGCTAGAAATCGATTTCGATAAGACACGGGGTCGTTGCTTTACGGAGTTGGTCACGAAAGTTGATGCCATCGTAGATCCAAACATCGTCCTGGAGGAGATGCTAAGAAGCGGAGTCGTTGTGACGTCTGGAGAGAGATTTCTCAAAGTAATGTCGCGCTCGTACGTGATCGCTGACTCAATGTCGCCGCAGGTGCTGGAGTATTTCGGCAATACGATCTCGAGTCTGGCGCACACGCTTGAACACAACATGGATCCGGACACAGAAAATAGGCGTCTGCAGCGTTCAGTGTTTGCGGACCGAGGACTCGCGCCCGAACTTTTGCCAGCGTTTGAGATTTTCGTGAAAGAACGGGTTCAGC
>JBDSRN010000118.1:0-5530 GCA_039929265.1 Steroidobacteraceae bacterium
AGTAGTGCCACTGGCGGCCTAGCAAGATGGTACTCATCGAATGCCAGGTAACTGGGCGTTTGGCTCAATAATGTCTTCAATTAGTCAGCGCTGCAGTTAGCGCACCTGGAGTTGAGCGACGCCTCAAGTCGGAGCAAGCGGATTACGAGGCGCGGCGTGGCAATGCCAGTAAAAAGCCGCAATGGCATCGAGGTGAGCTCCGACAACGTATTTTCCGACCTGGAGCTGCTCCACGCCGACGAGCTGGATACGAAGATGCGGCTGGCAGTAGCGATCAATCGTCTGCTGGATGGTCGTCGGCTGACGCAGGCGGCGGCGGCTACCAAGCTCCATATCAATCAGCCCAAAGTGTCCGCGCTCAAGCACTACAAGCTTGATAGATTCTCAGTAGAGCGGTTGATGAAATTCCTGACGGCGCTGGCTCGCGATGTCGAGATCCGGATACGAGAGCCGAAGCGGCATGACTGGCCGGGGCGAATTCTGGTTCAGGCGGAAGCGGCGAGTGAAGAAGCAGCGTTGTCGAGTGGCGCCTCGCAGCCACTGGGTCCTCGTTGGTTTCGCGTGGCCGGTGGGATTGCACCGCTCAGCCTGGTTGAATTATCCGATCGATATTTGTCCTATGCAGATCGTGAAGAACTAGCCCACTTGAAGGCGCGGGGGCCGGGGGTTCGCGAGATCGTCCGTCGGATGAGGCGATCACAATCGACCGTTTCGCGTGAGCTGCAGCGAAATGCCGCGACTCGAGGCGGCGCGCTGAGCTCCAGAGCTACAGTCGCACAGTGGCAAGCCGAGCACGCGGCCGAGCGACCCAAAGCCGCCAAGCTGGCCGAGAACGCGCGGCTTTGCGCTTATGTGCAAGAACGGCTTGCGGGGGCAGCAACTGATGGCCGGAACAGTTCGATTCCGAGTCCAGATGTGCCAAGTTACAGAAGCGAAGTGCGGGCCAATCGGCCGACGCAGTAACACGCGCTTTCTGGCCCGTGGCCGTGATTGGGCTGGAAAGCGTCCTTGGCGCACATCAATTGCAGAACACTACGCATATACACATATGGTCAGATTCGCAGGCGTCACAGGGACGATTCAATAGTGAGAAGGAACATTGTCGCCCCCCACGTCTCCCAGACTGTGTTGGTTCTGTGCGTCACGACAGCATGCGCCATGAGCGCCTCGACTTCCGCCGAAACCATGAATGACGTCGATCTCACCGCGCCCATGTTTTCGTTTGCGGCGTTCGGCACCCTTGCTGCGGTGCACTCCAGCGAGGAGCAGGCAGACTTCGTCGCAACAGCCTACAAGCCAGACGGGGCTGGTTTCAGTAACAGCTGGAGCGGCAAGGTGGACAGCCTGATCGCCGGGCAGGTTACCGGCACTTTCTCACCACATGTGTCCGCGGTCGTGCAGGTGGTGGCGGAGCAATCCCACGACGGCGCGTTTCAGCCGCATGTCGAATGGGCGAATTTCAGGTACCAGTTCTCGCCCGACTTGAGCCTGACCTTCGGCCGCACGGCTCTGCCGACCTTCACTCACAATGACTCCCGCAAGGTCGGTTACTCGCTGCCGTGGGTGCGTCCACCGGTCGAGGTGTACGACCTCGCACCCATCACCAGCAATGATGGCCTCGGCGTGATTTATCAGCGCCGGATCGGCTCGGCGACCAACACTCTGCAGCTGACGGGCGGGTGGTCCGTTTCGAAATTTCCAGGCGGACGTATCGGCGCCGGCGAGGCAAAGGCACGCGAGCTGCTGTCCATCGCAGATACCCACGAGTGGGGCTTTGCGATGCTACACGTGAATTTTGGTCGGACGCGCGTTTCAATCGCGGCACTAGAACCGCTGTTCGCGGCGCTCCGCCAGTTTGGCCCTCCCGGTGAGGCGCTCGCTGACAAATACGAAGTGAACGATGCCCTCGTGAGCTTCATGGGACTGGGCGCGGGCTATAATCCCGGTGAGTGGTTCGTACAGGCCGAGTGGGGTCATCTCGACAGCAGCAGTCTGCTCGGCGCCAAGACGGGCTGGTATGTGAGTGGCGGCATCCGCTTCGGCACACTCACGCCGTACCTGAACTATGCCGACGTGCGACCCACCGGCAGGACCTTCGAGGCCGGCCTGGACCTTGCATCGCTCCCCGCGAATTTGCAGGATCCGGCAGCGCAACTCAACGGCGCGCTCAATTCGGCGCTCTCGGGTATACCGCGACAAGCCACGTATACCCTCGGTGCGCGCTGGGATTTCATGCGCAACGTGGCGTTCAAACTGCAGTACGACCAGATCGCACTCGGCCGGGATTCGGTGGGAACGTTGCTGAATGTGCAGCCAGGCTTGCGCCGCGGCGGCACCGTGCATCTGTTCAGCGCGTCGCTGGATTTCGTCCTGTGAAGCGCATCGCGCCAGGTCTTGTCGCCGCCGCACTCTGTCTCACTGTGCAGGCAGCGCTGGCGGATGTCGTCGCAATAGTCGCTGCGCAAAGCCCGATCACTTCACTCACGAGCGCGCAGATCTCCGATGTCTTCCTTGGCAAACTGACCCGGCTGGCAGACGGCACGCGCCCGCTTCCGATCGACCAGACAGAAGGCTCCGCGACGCGCGATGCGTTCTATCTGCAAATTGCAGGCAAGTCGCCGGCGCAGATGAAGGCGTTCTGGTCAAAGCTCATCTTCACGGGCAGAGGTCGGCCTCCCAAAGCGGTGGCCGACGATCTGGCGGTGCTCAAGAGTGTGCAGGAAAACCCCGTTGCCATTGGCTACCTGGATCGGCGCAGCGTGAACGCCAGCGTACGGATCCAGCCGTGAACAGTTAACCCGCCTGAAGTTTGATTTGCGGCTGGACCTGCGTCACTTCTCCTGCCTCGCCCGCCGCTGTAGCCTGTAGCTGCAGCAGCCGGGCGAACTCCTCCGCCGGGACGGGACGTCGGAAGTAGAAGCCTTGCAGCTCGTCACAGGAGTGCACGCGGAGGAACTCGGCCTGTTCGCTGGTTTCCACTCCCTGCGCGACGACCGTCATGCTGAGGCTGCGACCCATGGCGATGATCGCGTCCGCCAGCATCGTGTTCACGAGTCCGTCATCGATGTCCCGCACCAGCGAGCGGTCGATCTTTATCGTGTCGAACGGAAAGCGTTGCAGCATGCTCAGCGATGAGTAGCCGATGCCGAAATCGCTTATCGCAATGCGTACGCCTGCCGCCTTGAGCTTGGTAAGAATGCGCAGCGTCTGATCCACTTGATGGCTGAGGACACTCTCTGGAATCTCCAGCTCCAGGAACCACGGCTCCATGCCGCTCGAGGTCAACGCCGACATCACGTCTTCCAGCATGCGTTCGTCGTGGAACTGCCGTGTTGACAGGTTGACGGCAATACAAAGCCTCGGCAGACCTTGTTTCTGCCAGGCAACGTTCTGTGCGCAGGCCGAATTGAGCACCCATTGTCCCAGCGGGATGATGAGGCCGGTCTGCTCGGCGACAGCCAGAAAGCGCATGGGCACCACCGTCCCCAGGTCAGGATGTTCCCACCGCACAAGGGCTTCCATCCCGGTGATGCGCCCCGTGGCGATATCGCGCTTGGCCTGGTAGTGCAGCTGGAATTCCTTGCGTTCGAGCGCATGGCGCAGGTTCACCTCCAGGCTGAGGCGTTCCAGCGACGTCGCGCTGAACTGGTCGGAATAGAACTGGAAATTGTTCTTGCCTTCGCTCTTCGCCTTGTACATTGCTGTGTCGGCATTGCGCTTCAGCATCTGTTCATCGACCCCATCCTGAGGGCAGACGCTGATGCCGATACTGGCTGTGACGCGCAGTTCCTGTCCCTGCAGCGTGAACGGCTTGGCGATCGCAGCGAGGATTTTCTGCGCGACGACCGCGGCGTGTGCATTGTCTTCGATGTCCGGCAACAGCACGACGAACTCATCGCCACCCAACCGCGCCACGGTGTCGCTGTCGCGGATGCTGCATTTGAGTCGCTCGGCAACTTCCTGCAACAACTGGTCGCCCGCGTCGTGACCCAGCGTGTCGTTGATACGCTTGAAGAGATCCAGATCCAGGAACGCTACCGCCAGCTTGCGGTCATAGCGTCGCGCTTCGCTGATCGCCTGGATCAGCAGCTTGCTGAAGAGACTGCGGTTGGGCAGGTCGGTCAGACCGTCATGGTAGGCGAGATATTCCACGCGCTCCGCATACGCTCGACGGCTCTCGTGTTCGCGCATGCGGCTCTGGCCGAGTTGCCAGCTCAGTCTGCCGAGCACGCTCATCGCGATGATCGTGAGCGCGCTACCCAGTGCAGCAAGCCACAGATAGAGCCTGGCGCTGCGTCGCGCGACGGCGATCTGCTCCTGCACCGAAAGGCCAACCATCACGGCCAGCGGAAATCCGTACAGCTCGCGGGCAGTCGTCCAGCGGGACACGTGATCCCGGCGATCACTGACCACCGTGATGACTGCATCGCTCTCGTCCGAGCCGTCGAGCACGGTCGCATAGTCACTGGTGCCACCCGTGGCGATGGCATCGCCACTGCGCCGGACGCGCAGATTGCCGTCCGTTCCAATGAGAGCGACCAGCCCTTGCGCGCCGAGCTTCGATGGCTCATACCCGCTCACGAAATGCGCCGCCTCGACCGACACGACCACCACGCCGTCGAACCCGCCGGTCGCACCACTGAGCCGACGGCTGAAGTGCAGCTGCGCGTCTCCGCCCACACCGAGCCGTGCCTTGCCGACGAACGCTGCTGAACTATCGCGCTGCGCCATGAAATAGTCCTCCTGCGATACGTCGCCGCTGGCGACGCTGCCGACGCTTTCGGAGAGGTGACCGTTACGGTCGGCAATGCTCACGGCGAAGACAAGCGCGGGAGGCAACAGGTCATGTTCGCTGAGATTCGCGAGGCTGCGATCAGCCCCCGCCTGCTGATGCCAGTAAGCAACGAGATTCAGCGTCTGGTCGATCTGTCCGAGGGCGCGCACTACCTGCGCCTCGTAGGTTGCGAGTATCTCGCGTACGGATACGACCGCGGCGTGCTGCACGTCAGCCCGGCGGACGCTGATATGAGTCAGCGTGCTGCCCCAGATCACCAGCAGCAACACGACGGCTATCGCGGGGAACAGGAGCTTGGGCTCGGTGCAGCGTCCCAGCCAACGGTGTAAGGCAGTGTTCAGAGGGCGTGGGTATCCTTATTGCCGCTCGCCGGTGAGCCTACGCTGCGGAGCCCTACGGCAGGGATTGAGCGCCCTCTTCTGCCGCATGCGTCACGAATATTGTTGCTCCAGGCAAGCCCCCGGCCATAAATCCCCCCTTCCGCGCGATCGGAGTAACCTTGGTTAAGAAAGCGCCAGGTTGCACAGCGTTGCGATCGTGGCATCCAGCGGTTTCCGGAAGTTAAGGCCTATGCAGGATTTTGCCAGTCGCGTTCAACAGCGACTTGCCCAACGACTTGCCGAGGGCGCCGATGGCGGACGCATAGCGGACGCTGCAGTCACGATCTGGTGCGACGTCGACCGTTCATTGACGCCCATCATCGGCACGCGCGGCACCGCTGCACTCTTTAAACGC
>JBDSRN010000119.1:0-4823 GCA_039929265.1 Steroidobacteraceae bacterium
GTGAGGTTCTTCACGGTACCGTCTACCGCCACGGTGAATTCCACGTCCACCCAGCCCGACTTGCGACCTATGCGGGCGCTGTCGGGATACTGCGGCTCGATGTAGCGCAGTCGCGTGAGCAGGTTGGCCGGCACGACATCCGATGATGCTTCCGCAGGACGCGACACGGGTGCGGCCGGCTCGAGGCTGGCACTGACGCTCTGGGCCGGCGCGGGCGTCGGCGCGGGTGCGGATGCCTGCTGTCGCACCGGCGCAGACGGCTCGCCGCCACCGGCAGCGAGGCTCCCACGCAGCTCATCGGCGCGTCGGCGCAACTTGTCCACTTCGGTCTGTGGGGCATTGATTGCCGCCGCGGCATCGGTCAGGCGGCGCACGCTATCGATGTCACGGTTGGTGAGATTGCGTTCGGCGGCCGCGAGCAGCACCTTCACGAGCGAAGCGCGTGCCGCGCCCGTGTCAGAATCGCCCGGTGCGAGATTCATCGCCGATTCGACGTAGAAAAGTGCGCTGTCGCGGGCGGGCTCGACGAGGGCTCCCTTCTGCATGCGTTCGCCAGCAAGCTTCAGCAGGCCCGCGAGCCTGGCCTGGCGCGCGCCGATTGCGGAGCGACGCTGCTCCTCGTTGCCGACGCGCTCGCGCTCTTTGGCGATCTGCGTCTGCAGGAAGCGAACCCGGGTGTTCTCCGGCACGTCCGGCGTCGCCAGGCGCTGCGCGATCTGCTGAGCCGCGACGGCAAGGCGTTCAGCGTCATCCAGGCGCACTTCGATGAGCGCGCTCTCGGCGCTGCTCAACAGTTGATCCAGTTCTGCCTGCGATTTCGCGCGTACGGCTTCCCGTGCCGCGCGCGCATCCGCCTGCGGCGTGGTCGTGGCAGCCACGGGCGCCTTGTCGGCCTTGCCGCCGCTCAGCGTGAAGAACAGCACGCCGGCAATCAGTACCGCGACGGCAAGGCCGACGCCGAGGAACAGGGGCAGCGAGGGTGGCAGGTGCCCCGGACCTGCCAGTGTTGTGCCGGCTTGCGACTGGGCACGCTGCACCTCCGGCGGTGGCACCGCCTGACGGATGAGATCGATCTGGTGGCGCGCCGCAGCCTCGATGAACAGCTTGAGGCGCTGCGCGGAGGCCGGCTTGTGCACGAAGCGATACACGCAACCGGTGCCGATGTGCGCGGCGAGCTGGCCCTGCTCGGCGAGCCCGCCGGCGACCACGAGCACCAGTTCGGGGAACTGTCGGGCGATGCCGTCGACGAACTCGGGAATGGCCGTGGCCACGGCCGCCGAATCGATCAACGCGATGCCGCAGACGCCGCGCATGAGATGCTCGGAGAACTCTTCGGCACTGCCGACGATGTCGAGCCCCGCGACGGTGCCGGACAGATCCTGCAGCGCGTGAGTGAGGCCGGGATCGGAACTCAGCGCGATGATTGCAGGCAGAACACCTGGCGCCGGATGCAATTCGCGCACAGCACTATCGTCCTTGAGACTGGGCTGATTGGCGGTCACGGTGGTTCAGGCGCTCCGGCAGAGTTGACGTAATGTGGGTGTCTTGCTTACACCTTGGACTTTACGATGTTCACCGGCTGGTACAACCTCTGCCGCACAGTGGCGCAGTAATTTGTGATCCAAGTCCTCATTGAGGGGGTAGCGATGAGAAACGTGTTTCGCGGCCGGACGTTGTCGCAGTGCGCCATCCTTTTACTGACAATGCTGCCCGTCGCGCCGGCCGCGGCAGAGAGCGTCAGCGGTTCGCAGCGCAGGGCGGCTGAAGAGATGCTCGGCGCGATCGCGAGTGGCAACGCCAACGTCGTCGCGCTCGCGATTCATCCCACCGAGCTGGAATTGCTGCGCAAGCGCGTGATTGATTTGATGCGCACCGAAGCCGACCGCGACGAGAACGGCATACGCACTCGCCTGTTCGGACCCGCGATGCCACTCAACGACATCGAGCGGCTCACACCAGCAAATTTCTACGCGATCGTGTCGCGCCGTCTGACGCTCACGGGACGCGACTACGACAGCGTCAACTGGCTCGAGGCCGTGAAGGATTCGGGCGAACTCGTGCACGTCATCGGGCGCGGCAAGCCGCAGCGGGATCGCGGCAATGTGAGCGTCGTCGTGCTGGTAAGCCTCGTGCCGTGGGGTAAGGACTGGAAGGCTGCGATACCATTGGAAGTGCAGGCGCAGATCGACGATCTGATAGCCGCGCGTTCACCCAACGGCACGATCGGCGCTGCGCCGCCGTTGCTCGCCGCGACGGCGGATGATGCCAACCCCGGCAACATGCAGCCCATCGTGCAATTGCTGAAGGATGCAGAGGCCGCGCTCACCGCCTCGAAGTGCGACGAGTACTACTCGCGCTTCATGAGCCCGAATTTCCGGCGCCTCACCGCATCCAAGGCGCAGAAGTCGCTGGTCGTGGCGTGCAGCAACAAGCCGGAAGTTCGCGAAGTGCTCATCGCCGCGTTGCGTGCGGCGCGCGAATCAAAGCCACGCTACGACTATGACGCGACTCGCGCGATCTACGATCTCAAGGGCAAAGGTCTGCCGTTCGAGCGCTTCGTGCTCGAACAGGTGGACAAGAAATGGTATGTCGCGGAGTAGAGTGACGCTGCGGGAGGCGCAGCCGGGCGACGAGTTCGCGATTTACGGCCTTGTGCGCGAACTCGCGGACTATGAGCGTCTGCTCGATCATTTCGTCGGATCGCCCGAGGATCTGGCGGCGCATCTGTTCGCCCCCGAGCCATACGCGCGCGCCGTGCTTGCGTGGGTGGAAGGTCCCGACGCCCCGGAAGTCGCGGGCTTCGCGCTGTACTTCTTCAATTACTCGACGTTCCTGTGCAAGCCGGGGCTGTACCTGGAAGACCTGTACGTACGTCCTGCACTGCGCCGTCACGGCATCGGTCGCGCGTTGCTCGCCGAACTCGCGCGCCGTGCGGTGGCGAAGGGATGCGGACGCATGGAATGGTCGGTGCTCGACTGGAACGCGCCAACGATCGGCTTCTACAAGAGCCTCGGCGCGACACCTATGGATGAATGGACGGTGTTCCGTCTCACCGGCGTGCCGCTCAGTCGCCTTGCTTCAACCTGAAGCGCTGACCGCGCCACGACAACACCACGCCACTTTCGGTGATGCGCTCCACGCGCATGCCATCGGGCATTGAATCGCCTTCCCGCAAACGGCTGGTGTTGATCAGCACGTAACGCTCCGCGGGCTGTGGCGAATACACATGGAAAGTCAGGTGCAGTGCCGGCAGCTGCACGCCGCCTGAGACGAGGTCATCGCGCGACGGCAGATTGGTCTCTTCGGGCAGTTCGCGTATGGGCAAGGGTGAACTTCCCGCAGGCAGCGCGGGCACGAAGTCCGCGGGGTTGGCGTACTCCTGCACACCGGCTTCGAGCTGCGGATCGCTCTGCATCTGCGCCAGCGGTTCGGTCTGTGGCGGCGGCGGGACCACAAGCGCCGGTGGTGCAATGACCGGCGCCGTCGTGGCCACGACCACCGGCACGGGTGTCGTCACCGCGGCGGCTTCCGGGGTAATTGTCTCGCGATACACCAGCACCGCACCCAGCACCAGTATGTTGAGCAGCAGCAGCGCGCCCACGAGGATCGCCCACACCGGCAGACGATTGCGGGGTGGAGCGATGCGCACTTCCATGAGCCCGGGGCCCGCCTGGCGCTGACGCTCGCTCTCGGACTTCTTCAGGGCGTCGAGAATGAACGACACCTCAGCCTCCCGCCTGCGCGAGCGCCGGGCTCAGCAGCGGCGTACCCGGCGCGGCGAGCGCGGCATCGAGCATCACCTGAGTCTGCACGCCGGCTACGCCATCGACGGTGAGCCGATTCTTCTGCTGGAACTGCTCGACGAGCTGCGCAAGCTTCGCATCGAAGTATTCATTCGCGTTGCGATCCGGTTCGGCACCACTCCAGCGTTCAAGCCGGCGTCGCAGCTCCATCACGTGCGGACCGTGCATGCCGGCCGTGAGCGTACGGGTGTCGGGATCAACCGGCTTCCACAACAGGATGAAATCACCGAACCAGTAGCGCGACAGATCACCGAGGCCGACGCGGCGCAATGCACCACCGAGCACTACCTGCGCGTGCTCTTCGCTCAGCGATGCGAGCACTACCTGGCGCGGCATCGCGTTTTCGTCGGTGAGCATGAGGATCGCGGGACGGTTGAACAGGCGCAGCTGCGCGAGCGAGCCCCGCTGCACGAGACATTCGAGCCCCTGCTGGATGGCTTGCGAGCAGGCATCGAGCGGGCCCGTCTTGTATTGAGCACCCCACAGGCTCAGCAGCTTGGTGAACGCGCTCTCGTTGTCGGTTTCGTTGCCGTACAAGCGCAGCAGCGTGGCAAGCTGCTGCGGTGCGGGTGGCGCGGGTGCTGCTGCGACGGGCGCGACGGCGACCAGCGCCGCGGCCTTGCTGGCGGCAGCGCTCTGCGCGTGTTCCGCGCTCGCGCTGCGTTGCGCGAGCACTTGCCACACGGTGAATGCGACGCCCAGCGTCAGGAGTGCGCAGGCACCTGCGATGCTCCATTGCAGCCATGCGGGCCAGAGGCGCCGCGCGAACACTTCGGAAGCGGCACGACGCACCATCGGCGGGGTGATCTGATGACGCTCCTCCGTATAGCCGCCGAGCAGCGCGCGATCCCCCACCACGTTGATGACGCGCGGCACGCCGCCGCTCACGCGGAACAGCTCGCGCAACGCCCCGGGCGTGAAGATGTCGGTGGTCGCTCCGGCGATGCGCAGACGATGCTTCACGTACGCGGCCGCCTCGGATCGCGACAGCGGGGCGAGGTGATAGCGGCCCGTAACGCG
>JBDSRN010000120.1:0-6423 GCA_039929265.1 Steroidobacteraceae bacterium
TTGCGAAACACAGCTGAAATGATGCGCGTGAGCGCGACGATCCACTGATAGTGATCCAGGTTCTTCGAATTGATGAACACTTCGAACGGCCGGCGCTGCTCGTGCTCGGTGTCCTCGTTCAGCACGATGTCGTTGATCGTCACGTACATGGCGTGATCCGACACCGGCGTCTTGATCTTGTAGGTGTTGCCGATCAGCACCTCGGGGCGCTGGATCTCCTCGTGCATGCGGATCACTTTGGATGACTTGCCGTCCTTGCCGCGCACCATGTCAGGGTCGATCGCGAGGACGGAAGCTTTGACCTTCTCCTTGTCTTCGGGCCTCTGCACGCGGTACTTGACGATTTTCTTGTCGATCTTCATGGAGGGGCTCACTTGTCCACGTTCGTCTGATACTTGCCGTAGTAACCTTCTTTCAGCGCATCAAAGAGATTCGCGGCCGAATGCATCTCGCCGTCGTACTCGATCTCCTCGTCGCCCTTGACCTCCACTTCGCTCCCGTCATCGAGCGTGAACACATAGGTCGTGTTCTTGAGGTCTTCCTCTTTCACCAGCACGCCCTGAAAAGCTTCCGGGTTGAAACGGAAAGTGGTGCAGCCCTTCAGGCCCTTTTCGTGCGCGTACAGGTATATGTACTTGAACTTCTCGTAGTCGTAGTCCGTGGGCACGTTCGCGGTCTTGGAAATCGACGAGTCGATCCACTTCTGCGAGGCGGCCTGGATGTCCACATGCTGAGTCGGCGTGACTTCATCGGCGGCAGTGAAATAAGCCGGCAGACGCTCGGCCGCGTTCTCCGTGACAGGCATCGCGCGCGCATTGACGATCTCCCGATACGCCAGCAGCTCGAACGAGAACACGTCGACCTTTTCCTTGGTCTTGCGGCCTTCGCGGATCACGTTGCGGAAGTAATGATGCGCGAACGACGGCTCGATGCCGTTGCTCGCATTGTTCGCGAGCGAGAGGGAGATCGTGCCCGTCGGCGCAATCGAGGTGTGGTGCGTGAAACGTGCACCGACCTGCGCGAGCTGCTCGACGAGCTGCGGCGCAACTTCGGCGACGCGCTGCATGTAGCGGCTGTAGCGCGCGTGCAGCAGGCGACCGGGAAGTTTATTGCCGACCTTCCAGCCATCCTTCGCCATCTCCGGGCGTTTGCGCAGCATCTCCGCGGTGACCGTGAACTCCTCGTTCATGATTGGCGCGGGGCCTTTCTCGCGCGCGAGATCGAGTGCGGCTTCCCAGCCGGCAACGGCCATCTCGCGTGACACGTCTTCGGTGAAGGTCACGGACTCGGGTGAGCCGTACTTCATCTGCATGAGCGTTAGCGTGGAGCCGAGGCCGAGGAAGCCCATGCCATGACGACGCTTGCGCATGATCTCGTCGCGCTGGCCCTGCAGCGGCAGGCCGTTTACCTCGACGACGTTGTCGAGCATGCGCGTGAAGATCTTCACGACTTCGCGGTATTCGTCCCAGTTGAAGGTGGCGTCTTTCGTGAACGCATTGCGCACGAAGCGGGTGAGGTTCACCGAGCCGAGCAGGCACGAGCCGTACGGCGGCAGCGGCTGTTCACCGCACGGGTTGGTGGCGCGGATGTTCTCGCACCACCAGTTGTTGTTCATCTCGTTGACGCGGTCGATGAGGATGAAGCCCGGTTCCGCGAAGTCGTACGTGGAGGACATGATCACGTCCCACATGCGGCGCGCCGGCACGGTCTTGTAGACCTTGCAGGCGACGAGGCCTTCCTCGGTCGCGATGTAGGTGTCGGTCGTGGGCCACTCGCGCCAGACGAACTGCGTGAGGTCCTTGAGGTCATCGCGCGCCGGCTCGTATTCCTTCTTGTTCAGCGGGAACGCGAGCTTCCAGTCGCGATCCTCGCGCACCGCCGCCATGAACTCGTCGGTGATCAGCAGCGACAGGTTGAACTGGCGCAGGCGCCCGTTCTCGCGCTTGGAGCGGATGAACTCCATTGCATCGGGATGGCCGACGTCGAACGTGCCCATCTGCGCACCGCGGCGACCGCCCGCGGAGGACACGGTGAAACACATCTTGTCGTAGATATCCATGAATGAGAGCGGGCCGGAGGTGTACGCGCCGGCGCCCGAGACGTACGCGCCGCGCGGACGCAGCGTGCTGAATTCATAGCCGATACCGCAGCCGGCCTTCAGCGTGAGGCCCGCCTCGTGCACCTTGTTCAGGATGTCGTCCATCGAGTCGCGGATCGTGCCGGAAACGGTGCAGTTGATCGTGGAAGTGGCGGGCTTGTGCTCCCACGCGCCGGCGTTCGAGGTGACGCGACCGGCGGGGATGGCGCCCTTGCGCAGGGCCCAGACGAATTTCTCGTACCAGGCTTCGCGCACGCTCTCGCCTTCCACTTCGGACAGGCAGCGGGCGACACGCTTATAGGTGTCGTCCATGGTGCGGTCGACAGGACTGCCGTCTTTCGACGTCAGGCGGTATTTCTTGTCCCAGATATCGAGCGAGGCTTCCTGAAAGGAAACGCTGTCGACGTCTTTGATGTCGAGTTTCACGACGGTATTCATGAATATTTACGACTCCCCGGCAAGCCATTCCGCTACTCCCTGCGAAGCCCTGGAGAGCAACAGAAGATCACACCCAACGGAAAAGGCTGCTGTCAGACAACCAGAAGATCCGAATTCATGGCGAGAGACCTGGTCGCTGGTGCGACACAAGATCTTGTGCCAAGGGGAGAGACTAGTTGAGCTGAAATATGCTCGTCAAGAATCATTATGTCGGGCAGCCTATACGAAATTAATTAGTAATATCAAACATCTATGAAATGTGGTGCCGCAACTCTGCGAGTCAAGCCGGGTTTGCGTGGCCGGCCCGCCAAACCCTATATGTGGTAGCCACGGGCTCGTCACGGAAAATCCACAGGTCATCCACCAGGCCTGTTTTTCAGCCTTGGGGCGCGTTGTGTGCGAGCCCTTGATTACCGGCCGACCAGCCTCAGTAAGGGATCAACGGCGCAGATGAGTGCGCACAACTCAGGAGTGAAGAAAATGCGTTTGGTATTCAGTGGCGGCAGTGCCGCGCAGTCGGCGGCGTGGATTCCTTCGGTGGACGTGCGCGAAACGGCCGACAAATTCGTCGTCCAGGCGGACCTGCCGGGCGTAGAGGCGAATGACATCGAGATCACCACCGAAAAGGGTGTGCTCACGATCAAGGGCGAGCGCAAATACGAACAGCGTGAGGAGAGCCAGGGCTACGAGCGCGTGGAACGAGTTTCGGGCAGTTTCCTGCGGCGGTTCACGCTGCCGGACAACGTGCAGCTCGACAAGATCGAGGCGCGCTACACCAATGGTGTGCTCGAAGTGAAGCTGCCGAAGGCCGCCGAGCAGGCTGCCAAGCGCATCACGGTTCAGGCTGCTTGACGCAGGGTTTGGCGAGTCAGGCCGGCGGGAAGGGGTAAGCTTTCCGCCGGCCTTTTGATTGGGTTTCAGGAATGGCGCGTGGGTCACTACTGCTGGTCGCGATGCTCGTGACGCTGCTCCCGCACGCACACGCCGCGTTGCCTTCCTCGGTTGGCGACACCCCCATGCCCTCGCTCGCCCCGATGATCAAGCGCGCTTCCCCCGCGGTGGTGAACATCGCCACGCGCGGCACGGTGCGCGAGCGCGCCGGCCAGAATCCGATGCGCGAGGATCCTTTTTTCCGGCATTTTTTTGATCAACCGAAAGACGGCATTCCGCAGGAACGCCAGTTCCAGAGCGCAGGCTCGGGCGTGATCTTCGATGCAAAGAACGGCTTCATCGTCACCAACGCGCATGTGATCGAGAACGCTAGCGAGATCACCGTGACGCTGCAGGACGGGCGTGATCTCATCGCCGAAGTCATCGGCACCGACGAGCCTTCCGACGTCGCCGTGCTGAAAGTGAAGAGCACAGGCCTTGCGCAGCTCGCACTCGGGGACTCGTCACGGCTGGAGGTCGGTGATTTCGTCGTCGCGATCGGCAATCCCTTCGGGCTCACGCACACGGTGACTTCGGGGATCGTGAGTGCGCTCGGGCGTTCCGGCATCAACAACGATGGCTTCGAGGATTTCATCCAGACAGATGCCTCGATCAATCCCGGCAATTCCGGCGGCGCGCTCGTCAATCTGCGCGGCGAACTCATCGGCATCAACACGGCGATCCTGTCGCGCACCGGCGGCAACATCGGGATCGGGTTCGCGATTCCGGTGAACATGGCGCATGGCGTGATGGATCAGCTGCGGCAGTTCGGCAAGGTGCGGCGCGGAATCCTCGGCGTGAACATCTACAGCGTCACGCCCGATATCGCGAAGTCGCTCGGGATGGCCTCGGCTCAGGGCGCACTCGTTTCCCAGGTGGTGGAAGGCTCTGCGGCTCAGAAGGCGGGCATCAAGGCCGGCGACGTGATCACCGCGGTGAATTCGAAACCGGTAAAAACCAACTCCGACCTGCGCAACAGCGTCGGCTTGCTGCGCATCGGCGACCAGGTCGATGTGGCGCTGCTGCGTGAGGGCAAGGTGGTGAAGGTGACCGCAGTGATCGGCGAGACGCCGAGCGCTGGCGATGGCTCGAACCCCGCCGCGGCAAGACCGGTGGTGCCGAAGCCCGCCGTGCCCAAGAAGAAATAGCGCTATTTTTTCGAGCGCACGATCCGCTGCACGCTCGCATAGAAACGCGGCAGATCGTTCTCGTCCTGCGCCAGCAGCTCCGCGAAGATCGGCAGCTGCGCGAAATACGTCGCCACGGAAGCCAGATGCGCATTGTTGAGACTGGAGTCGCCGTAACCCGAGCGCAGGCCGGTGCGGTTCTCAAGCATCCGGATCTGCAGCCCGATGCCGGCGAGCAGTGCGCGCTTGCGCTCGCGCATCAGTGGCGGCGACAGGTCACTCGCATACAGTCCCTGCAGCGATTCACGCCCTGATTCGATGATCGCGCTGAGCTGCTCGCGCATCGCCAGACGCGCCTGCCAGCGCGCCATGCCCTTGCCGGCGAGGTCGTGCGCGGCGAGATAGCGGCGCAGTCCCTCTTCCTCCACCGTCACCGCGAATGCTTCGTTGAACGCGGAGTCGCCTGGCAGGTAGGCGACCTGGTGCGCGAGCTCGTGAAAGACAATGGCGGCCAGCTGCTCCTCGCCGTAGCCGAGCATGCTGCTGAGCACGGGATCGGCGAAGCGACCCAGCGTCGAGTATGCCGCAACACCGCTGACCATCGCGTCGTCGCCGTGCGCGCGGCGCGTGAGCGCGAACGCATTGGCCGCGCGCTCGCTGAAATAGCCGCGATACGCGACGCAACCGGCCACCGGGAAGCACCACTGACGCGGCTGCACAGAGAACTCCGGCGTCGCCACCACGTTCCATACAACGTACCGCGCGTGAATGTCGGCATACGAGCGATAGCTCGCGTTGTCAGGCAAGCCGAGCTGCTGCGAAGCGAAGTCGCGGATACGCTTGAGCTGCTGCAGCTGCGCCCGCAGAGATGCCTCGGTGTGGGGCCCGGCGATAAGCGCGTCGATGGGCTGGCGCGCACGCAGCACGCGCAACTGCCCGCTCGCCGCCTGCGTCAGGTAGCCGAGCCCGCAGCCCTGCAGGAGCAACAGCGCGCCGCACAGCACAGCTGCGCCAGCAGGCGGGGAACGACGAAGCGTCTCGGGTAACATGCGCGCATGCGAGTCTATCTGGTGGGCGGTGCCGTACGCGACGAGCTGCTGGGGCGGCCGGTGCGCGAGCGCGACTGGGTGGTCGTGGGCGCGACGCCTGAACAGCTCGAAGCCCAGGGCTATCGCGCCGTGGGCAAGGATTTCCCTGTGTTCCTGCATCCCCAGACGCACGAGGAATACGCGCTCGCGCGTCGCGAACGCAAGACAGCGCCGGGCTATCGCGGCTTCACCACCGAGTTCACGCCGCAGATCACGCTCGAAGAGGATCTCCTGCGTCGCGACCTGACCATCAACGCGATCGCGCAGGCACCGGATGGCAGCCGCACCGATCCGTACGGCGGACAGAAGGACCTGCAGGCGCGCGTGCTGCGCCATGTATCCGACGCCTTCGTCGAAGATCCCGTGCGCATCCTGCGCATCGCGCGCTTCGCGGCGCGCTTTGCCGACTTCGACATCGCGCCCGAGACGCTCGCCCTCATGCGACGCATGGTCGCCGACGGCGAGGTGAACGCCCTCGTGCCCGAGCGCGTGTGGCAGGAAACCGAACGCGCACTTCGCGAGGATCGTCCCGACCTGTTCTTCGCGACGCTGCGTGAGTGCGGCGCGCTCGCCGTGATCTTTCCCGAAGTGGATGCGCTGTTCGGCGTGCCGCAGCCGGCAAAGTGGCATCCGGAGATCGACACCGGCGTGCACCTGTTGATGGCGCTGCAGCGCGTGGCGCAGCTGAGCAGGCACAGCGCGACGCGCTTTGCGGTGCTCGGTCACGATCTCGGCAAGGCGC
>JBDSRN010000121.1:0-5743 GCA_039929265.1 Steroidobacteraceae bacterium
GCCCCCGAGGGCGCGGGGCGCGTGGTGCTGGATACGCCCGCGGCAGTGGCCGCACAGGACATGGCGGAGCTCACGCGAGGTGCGGACAAGATCATCGTGCCGGTACTGCCCTCGGACATCGACATCCACGCCGCCTCGCGCTGCATCGCGAACCTGCTGCTGATCGGCAAGATCCGGCGCCACGACAATCGCCTCGGCGTGGTCGCCAACCGGGTCCGCCGCAATACGGTGATCTACCGTTCGCTGGTACGTTTCCTGGAATCCCTCGACATCCCGATCGTCGCGACGCTGCGCGACTCGCAGAACTACGTGCGTGCCGCCGAACAGGGGGTGGGATTGATGGAGATGAAGGCTTGGCAGGTACAGGAAGATCTGCAGACCTGGCAGCCGTTGCTCGCCTGGCTGGAGGTGAAGCCCGGCGCGAGGATGGTCGTGTCGCCGATGCCGGCGCTGAATGACGGCGCCCAGTCGGGTGCCTGAGCAGCGCTTATTTCTTTTTGGGTTCCTTGTCGGGTTCCCAGGTTCCGCGCACCGTGTCTGCCCAGTTCTTGTAATTGGACCAGGTGTAGAGGTTGCGACTGATTGCGGCGTGGCGACCACGTGAACGCTGCATGCGGTCCATCCAGCCGGCGTACAGATCGGCTGGCGGAACCAGCGCCTTGCGCTCGCCGGTCGAGGAGAGATCTTCCGGAATGTTGTCCGATCCGTTCATTGGGCCTGCCGCAACGATGAGGTGTGCGACAAGAGTAGAGCCGGAAGAGGTTAAATCGACAGGAACTGGTTCACGAACAACCTGCTTTAAAATCTGCGCCGCCTCCCGGCCTCGCCCACTTCACTTCACTTCACGAGTCGGTAGCACGGGTGATAGGCACTGCCCGGCAGCTTCATGCGCTGCTGTGCGACGAAGAAGGTCAGCAGCTCATCCAGCAGTACCATGAGCTTCGGATCTCCGTGCAGCTCGTACGGCCCTTCCCGCTCGATCGCTGCAATGCCGAACTCCTTCACGTTGCCCGTGACGATGCCGGAGAACGCGCGCCGCAGGTGCGCGACCAGCAGGTGCGCGGGCTGTTCGCGGTGCAGCTGCAGCTCGCGCATGCTGGCGTGCGTGGCGGTGAACGGATGCTGGAATGCTTCGGGAATCTTCAGCAGCCAGTTGAAGTTGTACGAGTCCGCATGGCTGCGCCGGAACGCGCGCACCTTGCTCATCGAGCCCACCATCTGACGCGCGACTTCCGCCGGATCGCCTACGACGAATGACAGACGCTCCAGCGCCTGTTCGCCGATCGCTCCGACGAGAAAACGTCGCAGCACGTCGAAGTACCCTGCGCTCTCCTGGGGCGCAGCGAGCACGACGGGCAATTCCTGCTCCGCGTTGGCGGGATCCAGCAGGATGCCCAGCAGGTACAGGATCTCCTCGGCCGTGCCCACGCCGCCCGGAAACACCACGACCCCGTGTCCGAGCCGCACGAATGCCTCCAGGCGCTTTTCGATGTCTGGCATGATCACGAGCTGATTGACGATCGCGTTCGGCGGCTCGGCGGCGATGATCCCGGGCTCCGTGAGTCCGATATAGCGCCCATTGGCGATGCGCTGCTTGGCGTGACCAATGGTCGCGCCCTTCATCGGTCCCTTCATCGCGCCCGGTCCGCAACCTGTGCACACGTCGAGACCGCGCAAGCCGAGCTCGTAGCCGACCTTCTTCGTGTACTGGTATTCCTTGCTGCCGATCGAGTGCCCGCCCCAGCACACGACCAGGTTCGGACGCACCTTGCGCTCCAGCACGCGCGCATTGCGCAGGACGTGGAACACGGCGTTGGTGATCGAGCTGGGCGAGGCCAGATCGAACCGTCCGCTCTCACCGAGCTCGTGCTTGATGAACACCACGTCGCGCAGCACGGCGAACAGATGCTCCTTGATGCCGCGGATCATCTCGCCATCGACGAAGGCATTGGCGGGCGCATTACGGATTTCGAGGCGGATGCCCCAGGCCTGGCGCACGATGCGCGCTTCGAAGGTGCTGTAGCGCTCGAACAGGTCCTTTGCGTTGTCGCTGTCGCCGCCAGAGTTGAGCACCGCCAGCGCGCACTTGCGGAACAACGGGTAGACACCGCTCTTGCCCGAGTCGAGCAGCGTGTCGATCTCGGACTGCGAGAGGCTTTCGAGGCTGCCACGCGGCCCGACGCTCGCGTCGACCGTGTCGGTCACCGTCGCAACGGGGATGAGATTGTCGTTCAGGGCAGGATGTCGATCGGCGTGTTCGAGTTGGTCAGCATCCAGATCTCGACCATCTCCGAGTTGGAGACGGCGATGCAGCCATCGGTCCAGTCACGCGTGCGGTAGTAGTTCGGATCGTGCTTCAGCGTGTTGGGCAGACCGTGGATCATGATCGAGCCGCCCGCCTGCCAGCCATTACGCCTGGCGTTCGCGAGATCTGCTTCGTTGGGATAGGACACCTGGATCGAGAGGAAGAACTCGCTGCGCGCGTTGCGGCGTGCCAGCCGATACGTTCCCTCGGGCGTACGAAAATCCCCGGAGCGTTCCTTGTGGCCGGTGGGGCTGAGGCCGAGGGCGATGCGATAGCTGCGCAACACGCGATCGCCGCTGAGCAGATCCATGCGTCGCGCCCCCTTGCGCACCACGACGCGGTCGGCCGTAGGCAGCTTGGTCGACGGATCAAACTTCACTGCAGAAACGCCCGGCACATCGGCCACGGCCTGCCCGACCAAAGGTCCGACCAGGGCAGCACCCACGCACAACAGCAGGGACGACATTATCCGCATGAGCGTGATTATAGACATCGCGTTAACCCGATCACACGTCCGGAACTTCTTCCACCGTCGGCACGGTGATCTTCGCGCCGGGGCGAAGATCGCTGAAGTCGAAGTCAGGGTTGTACTGCTGCAGCAGCCACACGGGTAAATTCGCATGGCGCTGAGTCACGGCCCAGAGCGAATCCCCGCGCCTGGCCGCATACGTTTCGGTGCCCGAGATGCGGTGATTCACGAAGAACGCCGCCTGCAGCTTCTGATGATATTCGCGACGGATGCGCTCGAAGTCCTCCGCCTTCACCTTGCTGAAGTCGAGCTTGATCTTGCGACCCATCAGCACGGGCGTTCGGAACTGCAGCTTGTTCAGCATGCGTAGTTGCTGCGCGCTGACTCCCAGCCAGTCCGCGTAGTGACCGAGCGTCTCGGCCGCAACCACGCGGAGCGTGCCGTCCTCGGCGATGCTGTAGTCGATCACGTCGCTCTGGATCGGCACGTTGTCGCCGGGCAGCAGTGCGGGGCCCTGCGCCTCGGCCTGCGATGTCGACACGGCTTCCGCGCTGCGCGCCGTCACGCGCGCCGGCGCCGTAGCGACAAGCACCTCTGCGCGCCGCTCTGCCAGCAGCGCATTGGTCGCCGCTTCGGCGGCGGCCGGCGGGCCACTGCTGACCGCGGCGACCGTAGCATCCGGGGTCGGCTGCTCGTCGGCCGACAGGCGCAGTCGCTGACCTTCGTACAGGGAATCACGATTGCGGATCTGGTTGAGCGCGACCAGCCGCGCCTCAGGGATCTTCACGCGGCGCGCGATATCGGAGAGCGCGTCACCGCGGCGCACGACATAGGACTTCGGCGCTTCCGGCTTCTCAGGCATCGCCGCCGGTGCAGGAGCAGGCTTGGTCACACTGGTGGGCGTTGCAGCCCGTGTCGCTGCCACGGCGAGTTGCGCCGAGCCTTCCGGCAGCAACAGCGAGCGCCCGACCGTGAGCTTCGCCGTGGTCTTGAGCTTGTTCAGGCGCGCGAGTTCGACGTCGGAGATCATGTTGCGCGCGGCGACGCTCGCGAGCGTGTCGCCCGAGCGCACGCGGTAGCTGCGCGGCTTGGGCTGTCCGGCGTACTGCTCCGTCGCCGACAGTCGTTGCGTGAGCAGCTCGGCCGTCCACCCGCTCGACTCTGCCGGGAGGCGCAGGTGATAGCCTCGCGGAACCAGACGGCGGCCCTTCCACACCGTGGAGCGCAGCGCGGGATTCAGTTCCTCGAGCTTCTCGCGATCCACCTTCAGCACGCGCACCAGCGAATTCGCGGGTACGTACGCGGGCAATGCGATCTCGTGGAATTTCTGCGGCGCCACTCGCTGCAATTGTCCGAAGTACTTCTCCGGGTTGTGACTGATGTCGAGCGCGGCCAGGAACGAGACGTAGAAGTTGCGTGAGGCGAAGCCGAATGACGGGCTTTTGTACCCGCGCACGATGCGCACGATGTCGGTGGTGCCCATGGTATCGCGTGCCCGGCGCATGCCGCCCGCGCCGTGGTTGTACGCGGTGAGCGCAAGCGGCCACGAACCCAGCAGCCGATAGTTGTAATCGAGCAGCTGCGCCGCCGCTTCACTCGCGCGGTACGGATCGAAACGCTCGTCGACCGCATCATCGATGCGCAGGAAACGACGCCCGGTCGAACGCATGAACTGCCACAGCCCTGCCGCACCCACCTTCGAGTACGCCGTCGGGTCGAACGAGGACTCGACGTGCGGCAGCGATGCGATCTCCGGCGGCAAGCCGATCTTCGAGACGGTGTCAGCGATGTGTCCTTCCCATGCCGCCGAGCGGATGAGACCGGCGCGGAAGCGATCTGATTGGCCAAGCTGGAAGCGGATGTCGTCGACAGCCTGCCGATAACGCGCGGGATTGCCTTCGGCGCCCCAGGCATCGCGCACGCGCCTCTCGTCGAGGGACAAGGCGTCCGCGCTCAGTGCGTCGATCGTAGCGTCGCCGAGCTTCTTCAGGATCGCCGAGTACTTGTCGCGCACGGCGTCGAGCTGCGCGCGACGCTGCGTCGATGATGCGCCGGTCGCGAAGCTCACCTTCTCATAGACGACACCGAGGTTGACCTGGTCGTGCACGAAACCTTCGTTCGTCGTGGCCTGCGTGTAGACGCGGATCCAGAACTGCACGTCGCGCTCGAGCTCGGGCGGACGCGGGATCGCCTGATCCGCGCCATGCGCAGACCCGGAAGCAGTCAGACCACCCAAGGCCAGCAGCGTTGCGAAAAACAAGGCGCGAAACGACGCCAGATGCCGGGGAAGCGTAGTTTGTGTCACGCAGTCGGGCCTCACGCCTTGCAAAAGGTTACCAATGTAACGGCATGAGAAATAACCATTTCGCTGTCCAGCGTGTCAAGGCGACAGCCCGCATTAATCGCGATCAACTCCACACTCGGAGAGCGCCGCGCGACCATGTGCAGCAGCTTCGTCGCCGCCGTTCGCGGGCAGATCCTTCGTGACCTGCGCCCCGTGTCCGGCGGGGCCTGACATCACGACAACAAAATCGGCCTTCAGCTCAACCGCATTTGGAATCACCGCAACTCAGGCAGGTCAAGCAGCCGTCCATCATGACCACGGCAGCAGTGCTGCACCTTGCGCACAGCTGCGCACCTTCGGGAAAGTGCGACTTGGAAAACGCGTCCGTCTGCTTGGTGCGCGCCTCGAACTCCGCGCGCTTCTCGTCGACCAGCTTCTGCTGGTGCTGGTCGAGACCGACGGGCCGGATGAGACCGATCATCTGCAGATGCTTCTCGATGACATAGCCGAGCTCGGCGATGATCGAAGGCATGAACTTGCCACCCGGCTGCCAGTAGCCGCCGCGCGGATCGAACACGGCCTTCAGCTCCTCGACGAGGAACGTGACGTCCCCGCCCTTTCGGAACACCGCCGAGATGATGCGCGTGAGCGCAACGATCCACTGATAGTGATCCAGGTTCTTCGA
>JBDSRN010000122.1:0-6707 GCA_039929265.1 Steroidobacteraceae bacterium
GGCATTCAGCTTCGGCAAGAGCAAGGCGAAGTTGATCACCGGCGACACCCCCAAGGTGACGTTCGCGGATGTCGCGGGCGCAGACGAGGCGAAGGAAGAGCTCGAGGAGATCATCGAGTTCCTGCGCGATCCGCAGAAGTACACGCGACTGGGCGGACGTCTGCCGAAGGGCGTGCTGATGGTCGGCTCGCCCGGCACCGGCAAGACCCTGCTCGCGCGCGCGATCGCCGGGGAAGCCAAGGTGCCGTTCTTCACGATCTCCGGCTCCGACTTCGTCGAGATGTTCGTCGGTGTCGGCGCCTCGCGCGTGCGCGACATGTTCGAGCAGGCGAAGAAGCACGCACCCTGCATCATCTTCATCGATGAGATCGACGCGGTCGGTCGTCATCGCGGCGCCGGTCTGGGTGGCGGTCACGACGAGCGCGAGCAGACGTTGAACCAGTTGCTGGTCGAGATGGATGGCTTCGAAGGCAATGAAGGCATCATCGTCATCGCCGCAACCAACCGTCCCGACGTGCTCGATCCCGCGCTGCTGCGCCCGGGTCGTTTCGATCGCCAGGTCGTGGTGCCGCTGCCCGTCGTGCGTGGCCGCGAGCAGATCCTGCGCGTGCACATGCGTCGCGTCCCGCTGGGGGATGACGTGAAGCCCGCGTTCATCGCGCGCGGCACACCGGGTTTCTCCGGCGCCGATCTTGCGAATCTCGTGAACGAGGCAGCCCTGTTCGCCGCGCGCGCCAACCAGCGCGTCGTCGACATGCTCCAGTTCGAGCGCGCCAAGGACAAGATCATGATGGGCGCCGAGCGGCGCTCCATGGTGATGACGGACGAAGAGAAGCGAATGACCGCGTATCACGAAGCCGGTCACGCCATTGTCGGTCTCACCGTGCCTGAGCATGATCCCGTGTATAAAGTGACGATCATCCCGCGCGGTCGCGCGCTCGGCGTCACGCAGTTCCTGCCGGAGCAGGACCGCTACTCGATGAGCAAGCGCCGTCTCGAGAGCGCGATTGCCACGCTGTTCGGTGGGCGCATCGCCGAAGAGCTGATCTTCGGTGCCGATGCCGTCACCACGGGTGCATCGAACGACATCGAGCGTGCGACGGACGTCGCGCGCAACATGGTCACACGTTGGGGTCTGTCCGATCGCCTGGGCCCGCTCACGTATTCGGAAGAATCCGGTGAAGTGTTCCTCGGTCGATCAGTTACTCAGCACAAACAGGTGTCGGATGTCACCGCGCACGCGATCGACGAGGAAGTGCGTCGCGTGATCGAGACCAATTACACGAACGCAAAGGAAATCCTCACGACACATCTCGAGCAGCTGCACGCCATGGCAGCTGCGCTCGTGAAGTTCGAGACCATCGACGGGGAGCAGATCCGCGAGATCATGGCGGGCAAGCCACCGACTCCGCCCCCGGGCTGGGACGAGTCGCTTGGCAGTTCGCCGCCGAAGGCTGGCGGCAGCGAAGGCCGTCCGGCATTCGGATCGCCTGCCGGCCAGCACTGATCGCTAGCGCCGGCCTCACGCCGGTCGCTTGAGTTTCCGATGCAGCTGGATTGCGCGGGTCGTGTCCTGGATCTGACGACGCCCGTGGTCATGGGCGTTCTCAACGTCACGCCCGATTCTTTTTCTGATGGTGGAAGCCACGCCGATCCGGACGCGGCGTGCGCGCATGCCCAGCGGATGGTCGAGGCAGGGGCTGCCATCATCGACATCGGCGGTGAATCCACCCGCCCGGGCGCGCAGCCCGTCGCGCTCGAAGAAGAACTGCGCCGCGTCATGCCCGTCATCGAGCAACTGGCCGGGCGCATTTCCGCCGTCATCTCCATCGACACGCTCAAGCCTGAGGTCATGCGCCGCGCCGTGCAGGCGGGTGCCGGCCTCATCAACGATGTGACGGCGCTGCGCGCCCCCGGTGCGCTCGCGGTTGCCGCGGAATCCGGTGCGGCGGTATGCCTGATGCACATGCAGGGCGAGCCGCGCAGCATGCAGGACGCTCCGCAGTACCAGGATGTCGTGCGCGAGGTGCGCGAGTTCCTTCAGCAGAGGGCACAGGCATGTCTCGACGCGGGCGTGCCGCGCGCGCGCATCTGTGTCGATCCCGGATTCGGTTTTGGCAAGAGCGTGCGCCACAATCTGCAGCTGCTCGCGGCGCTCGATCAGCTCGCGGCTCCGTGGCCGCTGGCAGTCGGCGTGTCGCGCAAGTCAATGCTTCGCAATCTGACTGGTCGCGACGTGCACGAGCGCCTCGCTGGCAGCATTGCGCTGGCGAGCATTGCTGCGCTCAAGGGCGCGCGCATACTGCGCGTGCACGATGTCGCGGCGACCCGCGATGCGATGCAGGTGGTAACAGCTGTGCTGGCAGAGGGAGAGGATCAAGATGGGACGTAGTTTCTTTGGTACCGATGGCATCCGTGGCCAGGTCGGCCAGCATCCGATGACGGTGGATTTCGCGCTGCGCCTCGCGAGTGCGGCGGCTCGTGTGCTCGCACCCACGGGCGGCATGGTGCTCATCGGCAAGGACACGCGACTCTCGGGTTACATGTTCGAATCGGCGTTCGAAGCCGGCTTCGTCGCCGCGGGAGTCGATGCGCTCCTGATCGGCCCGCTGCCCACCCCCGGCATCGCGTATCTCACGCGCCGCTTCGACTGCAACTTCGGCGTCGTCATCAGCGCCTCGCACAATCTGTACGACGATAACGGCATCAAGTTTTTCGACTCCACCGGCGAGAAGCTGTCCGATGACCTCGAGGAGCGCATCGAGGTGGAACTCGAGGCGGGTGTCGCGACTCGCGCCTCCTCGCAGCTGGGTCGTGCACGGCGGGTCGACGACTTGCGCACCGAGTATCAGACCTTCTGCGCATCGACCCTGCCCAAGGGCATGCGTCTGGACAATCTCAAACTCGTGCTGGATTGCGCGAATGGTGCCGCATACAAGGTTGGCCCGCGCCTGTTCACGGATCTGGGCGCCGACATCATTCCGATCGGCTGTTCGCCCAACGGCCGCAACATCAACGATGGCTGCGGCTCGACACGGCCGGAGTTGTTGCAGCTGACGGTGCCTGGTGTGCGCGCCAATGCCGGTATTGCGCTCGATGGCGATGGCGACCGGCTCGTGATGGTCGACCATCTCGGACGCATCGTCGACGGCGATCAGATCGTCTACATCCTCGCCAGGGCATGGAAGGCGGCGGGCGTGCTGAAAGGCCCGGTGGTCGGGACCGTGATGAGCAACCTCGGCCTGGAGATCGCGTTGCGCGACTTGGGAATCGAGTTCCGGCGCGCATCGGTCGGCGATCGGTACGTGCTCGCCATGCTCAAAGAAACCGGCGGAACGCTCGGCGGCGAGGCCTCCGGACATATTCTGACGCTGGACCAGACGACCACGGGCGATGCGCTGGTCAGCGCGCTGCAGGTGTTGGCCGTGATGCAGCAGACGGGCCGCTCGCTAGCCGAGCTGGTGGCGGATGTGCCGCGTTTCCCGCAAGTACTGCTGAATGTGAAAGTCGCGCGCCGCTTCGATCCCAGTGAGGTGCCCGCCGTGCGCGAGGCGGTAAGCCGCGTCGAGGCGCGCCTGAACGGCGAGGGCCGCGTGGTCCTGCGGGCTTCCGGCACCGAGCCGGTGATCCGGGTCATGGTTGAGGGGAGGGACGAGGCGAGCACGCGGGCCTGCGCCGACGAGCTCGCTGATGCAGTGCGGGCGGCGGCGGCCTGATCTGTTTGCACCATCAGGGGCACGCCGCTATCATCGCGCGCCGCTTGCAGCACCTATTTTAATATGCGTCGCAGGATCGTTGTAGGAAATTGGAAGATGAACGGCTCGCGTGCTGAAAACACGCAGCTGGTGGAGGCGCTTGTCTCCGCGAGGGGCACCGGTGGCACCGCGGATTGCATTGTCTGCCCGCCGTTCGTGTATCTGCACGAAGTCGGCAGAACGTTGCGCGATTCCGCGATCAAGCTCGGCGCGCAAGATGTCTGCGCCGAGGCGCAGGGCGCATACACCGGCGAAGTGTCTGCAGCGATGCTGAAGGACGTGGGCTGTGAGTATGTCCTGGTCGGTCATTCCGAACGTCGTTCGCTATACGGCGAGGACGATGCGCTGGTGGCGCGCAAATACAGCGCGGCGCTGGGCAAGGGGCTTACGCCCGTGCTGTGCATTGGCGAATCACTGAGCGAACGCGAAGCGGGACGGGAGCACGAAGTGGTCTCGCGCCAGCTCGATGCGGTCATCGCGGTTTCCGGCGTGGCGGGGCTGGCGAAGGGCGTCGTCGCCTACGAGCCGGTCTGGGCCATCGGCACGGGCCGCACGGCGTCCTCGGAGCAGGCACAGGAAACCCATGCATTCGTGCGCCAGCGGATTGCCGGCCACGATGCTAAAATCGCAGACGGTTTGCGGATCCTCTATGGCGGTAGCTGCAAGGCAGCCAACGCCCGCGAACTGTTCACGATGCCGGATGTGGACGGTGGTCTGATCGGCGGGGCATCACTGAAGTCCGACGAATTCCTGGCGATCTGGAACGCCGCAAGAACCTGAGTCGCCGCTACGGCGAATTGGCAACGCACATGTTTCATTCATTCCTCATGGTCATCCACGTCCTGTGCGCCATCGGCATCATCGGGCTCGTGCTGATCCAGCGCGGCAAAGGAGCGGATGCGGGCGCTGGTTTCGGCGCGGGTGCGTCGGGCACCGTGTTCGGCGCGCGTGGCGCGAGCACCGCGTTGTCGCGCACCACGGCAGTTCTCGCCGCGACTTTCATGGTGACGAGTCTGTCACTGGCTTACATGGGTCAGCGCGTTGCCGTGCCAGACTCGACGATTCTTGATGAAGCGTCGAACTCGGAGCTGAGCGTGCCCGTACCAGTTGCGCCTGCGGCACCTGCGAGCGCGCCCGCAACTACGGCGGCGCCCGCAATGGAAACTGCACCGCCGTCCAAGTAACAGCCGTTCTCAATTGCCGACGTGGTGGAACTGGTAGACACACTAGCTTGAGGGGCTAGCGCCGCAAGGTGTGCGAGTTCGAATCTCGCCGTCGGCACCAAATTGGGATTTCAGCCTGTTACAATATCGATGACTATTGTTGTGACGATGCGGGGCAGTCAAGGCTTTCGAAGCGGGAGTCTCCTGTCCCTTTTCATGTAGGCGGCCATGCTCGCAAACTACCTGCCCATTCTTATTTTTCTCGTGATTGCCAGCGCGCTTGCCGCGCTGCTGCTCGGCCTCGGCACGCTGTTCGGTAGACTCGGAGCCCGCAAGCCAGACGATATCGCCAAGCTTTCGCCGTACGAGTGCGGCTTCGAAGCCTTCGAAGATTCGCGCGGTCGCTTCGATGTCCGCTACTACCTCGTCGCCATCCTGTTCATCGTGTTCGATCTCGAGATCGCGTTCCTGTTTCCGTGGGCCGTGTCGCTGAACCAGATCGGCACCTTCGGTCTCGTGTCCATGGGCATTTTTCTCACTATTCTCGTGGTCGGTTTCATCTACGAGTGGAAGAAGGGAGCGCTCGATTGGGATTAGAAGAAGTCGAGCTCCCGCCCGACGATCCGGAGGCGTTCGCGCGTCGTGGCTTCGTCACGACGCAGGTCGACAGCCTGGTCGGGTGGGCGCGCACCGGTTCGCTATGGCCGATGACTTTCGGTCTCGCCTGTTGCGCAGTCGAGATGATGCATGCCGGGGCCTCGCGCTACGACCTGGATCGTTTCGGCGTCGTGTTCCGCCCGAGCCCGCGACAGTCCGACGTGATGATCGTCGCCGGTACGCTCGTCAACAAGATGGCGCCGGCGCTGCGCAAGGTTTACGACCAGATGCCCGAGCCCCGCTGGGTGATCTCGATGGGCTCGTGCGCCAACGGCGGCGGGTACTACCATTATTCCTATGCCGTCGTGCGCGGCTGCGATCGAATCGTGCCGGTGGATGTGTACGTGCCAGGTTGCCCGCCCACGGCGGAGGCGCTGTTGTACGGCATCATCCAGCTGCAGAAGAAAATCGCGCGCACTTCCGTGCTGTCATGAGTGCGCATATCGAAGCATTGGCTGCGCGGCTCGATGCGCAATTCGCGGGACGCCTGCGTCGGCGCCCGTCGTTGCCGGTGGACCTGTCGTACGACGTCGATGGCGCGGGTCTGCTCGAGGTGCTGCGGACCCTGCGCGACAGCCCCGAGCTTCGCTTCGAACTGCTGATGGACCTGTCCGGCGTCGACTATCTCGAGTACGGCAACACGGAATGGAAGACGGCCAGCGCCAGCGTCACCGGCTTCAGCCGTGGGGTGAACCGCGATGGTCTCGGCCCCGTGCACGAAGGCCCGCGTTTCGCAGTGGTGTATCAACTGCTGTCCGTCACGCACAACGAACGTCTCACCCTGCGCGCGTTCTGCGCCGATGCCGAGGACCCGGAGATCGATTCCGCGACTGCCGTGTACGCCTCGGCCAACTGGTTCGAGCGCGAGACCTTCGATCTGTTCGGCATCTTGTTCCGCGGTCATCCCGACCTGCGCCGCATCCTCACGGACTACGGCTTCATCGGGCATCCGTTCCGCAAGGATTTCCCTCTCATTGGCAATGTCGAAGTGCGCTACGACCCCGGGAAGAAACGTGTGGTGTACGAGCCGGTGAAGCTGCAGCCGCGCATCCTGGTGCCCCGCGTCATTCGCGACGACAATCGTTACGAGCCCGCGCTGCACGATCGTCCGCAGCCCGCTCCAATCCACAAT
>JBDSRN010000123.1:0-2749 GCA_039929265.1 Steroidobacteraceae bacterium
CAGGCGCGTTTGCAACCGTACCTGTGCATCCTCACGCGCGCTGCGCGTTCGGCAGGATTGACGCTGACGGGTGAGCTGGTCGACGCGTCCGCGCAAAGCCCGTTGCGCCTGCCCGACGCGCAGTCGCTGCGGCCTGTGCTGAAGATCGCCTGCACCGGCGTCCACGCCGCTGCGCTAGCGCATCTGGCCGAGATCCTGCCCTGGTTCGCGCATGATGCTTTCGTGCACTATCTCTCGCCGCGTGGGCTGGAGCAGTACTCGGGCGGCGGCTGGGGCACACGTGACGTGTGCCAGGGTCCTGTCGAACTGCTGCTCGCACTGGGCCGGATCGCACCAATCCGCGATCTGCTGTTGCGCGTGTTCCGCCAACAGAATCCCGATGGCGACTGGCCACAGTGGTTCATGTTCTTCGAGCGCGAGCGCAACATCCGGCCGGGCGATTCGCATGGCGACATCGTGTTCTGGCCTCTGGTCGCGCTGGCGCAGTACCTCGATGCCTCGAGTGACGCCGCCATACTTGACGAGCCCGTGCGTTTTTTCGACCTCGGCAGCCCGGATCAGGGCGAGCACATCAGCCTGTGGCAGCACGTGCAGCGCGCGCTCGAGTTGATCAGCAAGCGAGTGATTTCCGGCACATCCCTTGCGGCCTACGGGCATGGCGACTGGAACGATTCGTTGCAACCTGCAGATCCGGCGCTCCGCGAACGGCTCTGCAGTGCCTGGACTGTAACGCTGCACTATCAGACGCTCACGGCGCTTGCGGCAGCGCTGCGAAGGATCCAGCGCGCGCGGGATGCCGAGCCGCTCGAGGCCATGGCGAAGTCGGTGCTCGCGGATTTCCAGCGCCTGCTGCTCGTCGACGGCGTGCTGGCGGGCTACGCGCATTTCGAAGCTGATGATCGCGTTCGCTACCTGCTCCACCCGCGCGATGACACCACGGGCGTTCACTACAGCGCGCTCGCCATGATCCACGCGGTGCTGGAGGACCTGTTCACGCCGGAACAGGCACGCGTGCACCTGCAGTTGATCAAGGAGCAGCTCACCGGTCCCGACGGCGTGCGCCTGTTTGATCGGCCGCTGCCGTATCACGGTGGCAAGCAGCGCTTCTTCCAGCGAGCGGAGACTGCAGCCTATTTCGGGCGCGAGATCGGCCTGATGTACATGCACGCCCATCTGCGGTATGCGCAGGCTCTGGCGCACGTCGGCCATGCGCAGGATTTCTTTGCCGCGCTGTGTCGTGTTAATCCCATCGGCATTCGCGCGCTGGTGCCGACGGCAACCTTGCGCCAGTCGAACTGCTATTACTCCAGTTCCGATGCCGCCTTCGCGGATCGCTATGAGGCTAGCGCCGAATACGAGCGCGTACGGGAGGGAAAAGTCTCACTCGATGGCGGCTGGCGCGTCTACTCGAGCGGCGCGGGGATCGCCACCGGGCTGTTTATCCGGCGATTCCTCGGCCTGGATCCGCAAGCGCAAGTGCTGCGAGTGGATCCGGTCATTCCTTCGGATCTGGATGGTGTGCGTGTCAGGATCAAGCTGGTCAATCGAGAGTTTGAAGTGCACTACGTCATCGGTGCATTGGGATGCGGTGTGCAGCAAGTACGGATGAACGGTGTCACGCTCGAATTTGCGCGAGAATCGAACGTCCATCGGACCGGCGCAGCTCTGGTGCCGATGCCCGCTGTCATCGAATTACTGCAGGCGAGAGACAATCGACTGAGGGTTACACTGGGCTAGCGCGTTATCGCCATGACCCATACGTCACCGACAATACGACGTGTGGCCACGATACGGCCAGGTGGCACACGGCAAGGCAATTTCAATCAGCCGGCTGAGTCAGTGGTCAAACGACACGGCCAGCGTGGCACGATAGGCGCGGCGCCCCAGACGATTCATCGTCCCGCTACGTCCCGCTATCCAGGCGCTCTCGTCGAACACGTTGCCCGTGCGCACACGAAATACCGCCGGTCGCGTGCCGAGCTTGAAAGAATAGCGCGCGCCCACGTCCAGAGTCGCGTACTGCGGCGTGAACACTCCGCGAGTGTTGAGCAGGCGCTTGCTGGTGTAGTTCAGCTGGCTGTCGATGGACGCGCCGCGCAGGAACGGCAGGTCCCAGGTTACGTTGAGCAGACCTGTCATCGCCGGCACGCCGGGCGCGCGCCCGAGGATCACGCCCCGATCCACCAGTTCACCCAGCCGGCTCGCCTGCAGCAGAGCGAGCCCACCGACGATGTTGATTCCCGCGACGGGCTGGCCCGTGAGCGACAGCTCAACGCCGCGATGTCGCGCTTCTCCGATCAAACCATAGAAATTGCTGGCGTCCAGGCCAGGGGTCGGCTTGCTGACCTCGAAGAGCGAGCTGATGAAGGTCAGGTTACGCGGCAGTACGTAGCGGATGCCCAGCTCGTACTGCGTCGCCATCACCGCGGGTAGCACTTGGTTACGATTAGCCGCGTTGTTGGGCGCAGTACCGGACTCCTCGAGGCCGCGCACCGCAGTAGCGAACAGCGTGAGACTGGCGTTCGGAAACCACGAGGCTGCGATGTCGTACAGGTAGGGATGGGCCGTACTGCTGCGCACGGCCTCACCGGGCGGTCGGACGTCCTTTTCATACTGGGTGCGCTGCAACCCGCCACGCAGCCTGAACACGCTGCCAAGTATCGTCTCGTAACCGACTCCGAGCGTCGCCTGCCGTATCTCGTCGTCGGTCGCGAGAGTGTCGACGGGACGCGGAGGAGTGGCCGTGATT
>JBDSRN010000124.1:0-12934 GCA_039929265.1 Steroidobacteraceae bacterium
TCCTCCTGCATCGCCGCGCACTTTCGCAAGGAGGCGCACGAACTCGCGTACGCCGCAGCCCAGCAGCGCGTAGCGCTGCAATTGCCCTCCGGAGACTGGCAGGTGTGGCTCACGCCGCCGCCGCACCTCGGCGAGGATCCGGAGCATCTGACGCATTGGCAGGTGCTCGCGAACATGAGTCTGACCGAGAAGGGCACGTGGCGCATGAGCCTCAATCGCAATCACGGCTTCCCGCCGAGCGAAAAGGCACTGAAACAGCGCTTCGGGAATCTGCTCGCGGACCTTGCGCAGATGACCGGGGCCCGGGAATGCCTGCTCAATCTGCGCGACTTGCCGCCCCTGCAGATGCTGACCGAAGACGCCGACGCACTTGCCGGGCTCGCGCGCATTCTGCAACTGGCAGCCGCCGAACTGCAGCTCGTGTTCACGGCAACGGGGCGGGTCGATCACACGCTCGTCGCCGCGAGCGCGCGCGAGGCACTCGGCGAGAGCGATGCGCCGAGCGAGCTCGCGATGCGCTTCGGCACGGCACTGCGGCACCTGCTTGTCGACGAGTTCCAGGATACGTCGATCGAACAGTTCGCCCTCATTGAGGCGCTGGTGGGCGGCTGGCAGGCCAACGATGGTCGCTCGCTGTTCCTCGTCGGTGATCCGATGCAGTCGATTTACCAGTTCCGCGCTGCGGAGGTCGGGCTGTTCCTGCGCGCTCGCGCGCGCGGCATCGGCGCGCTGCAACTCGAATCGCTGGCGTTAACGCGCAACTTTCGCTCGCTTCCCGTCGTGACCAACTGGGTGAACGCGGCGTTCGCGCAGCTGTTGCCCGCCAGCGACGACCTGCGCTCCTCGGCCGTGCAGTTTCTCGCAGCGGATGCCGCGGGCAGCGGCGCTCCTCCGGGCGAGGTCACCGTGCATGCGCTGGATAGTGCGGATGCGGGCAGCGAGGCGCAGCGCGTGCTCGGCATCGTACGACAGGCGCGCGCACGCGATGCCGGGGCGAGTATGGCGATACTCGTGGCGAGCAGACGTCATGCCGCGGTGATCGCCGCCACCCTGCGCGCCGCGGGCGTCCCGGTGCGCGGCATCGACCTGGAGCCACTGGCGACACGCCCGGCAGTGCGCGATCTCACCGCGCTGACGCGCGCGCTGTTGCGGCCCGCCGATCGCAGCAGTTGGCTCGCGGTGCTACGCGCACCGTGGTGCGGGCTCTCGCTCGTCGATCTCACCGCGCTGTGCGCGAGCGACGCGCTCATCACTGAGTTGTTGCGCGAACAAGAGCGCGTCGCAACCCTAAGCGAAACGGGCAGTCGAAATCTGCGGCGCTGCGCGCCGCTGCTGCTCGAAGCTGTCGAATGCCGCGGGCGCACGGAGCTTGCCGCGCTGGTCGAATCCACCTGGCTGCGCCTGGGCGGACCGGCCACGTGCAACGCAGCCGCGCTGCGCGATGCCGAGGGCTTCTTCATCGCGCTCTATGCGCAGGAGATCGACGGCACGCTCGATGAGGGCTCGCTCGATCTGCTCACCGATGCGCTGTTCACGCAAGGCGAGGGCGATGCCGCCGGCGCCGTCGAAGTGCTGACGATCCATCGCGCAAAGGGACTGGAGTGGGACGTGGTGATCCTGCCCGGGCTCGGTCATCGCATGCAGAGCGATGCATCGCCGCTGCTGCGCTGGATCGAGCTGCCGCGCGGCGACTCAGGCACCGATCTGTTGATGGCAACGTTGTCGCTCGGCAATCCCGACGCGTCTGATCCGCTCAACGAATACATCAAGGGATTGCAGAAGCAGCGCCTGGCGAATGAAAAGGTCCGGCTCGCCTACGTCGCGGCAACGCGTGCGCGTCGCGAGCTGCATCTGCTCGGTCACGCGCCGCTCGATGCCCGGACTGATCTGCCGGCCCCGCCGGCAAGCTCACTGCTGCGCGTTCTATGGCCTGCCATCGAAACCCAGTATGTACCCGGTGCGGGCAACGCGGCCGTTGCGACGGCACCGACGAGACTGCAACAGTTTCTGTATCGCCTGCCCCCTGACTGGCAGTCACCACCGCTGCCGTCGGACGTAGGCGTGATTGCACTGCCGCTCACGCAGGAGGAGGCAGAGATTACGGAGTACAGTTGGGTCGGCCTGACCGCACGCGCCATTGGTACCGTAGTGCATGCGGAGCTGGAAGCACTTGCGCATGAAGACACCTGGCCACCCGCCGGGTTTGCAAACCGGCGCGAGCGGCACGAGACATCCCTGCGTCAGCTGGGAGTGGAGGCGAGCGCGCGGCCGGCGGCCATTGTCAGAATCGAAGCCGCATTGCGCAAGACACTGGCCGACAAGCGCGCCGCATGGATCTTCTCCCCCGCGCATCGCGAGCGAGCAGCAGAGCTGCGCCTGAGCGGGATGGTGGACGATCGCCTGGTGAACATCAGCATCGATCGCACGTTCATCGACGAACGCGGCACGCGTTGGGTAATCGACTTCAAGACCAGCACGCACGAAGGTGCCGACTTGCAAGGATTTCTCGCGCAGGAGACGGAGCGTTACCAACCGCAGCTGCAACGCTACGCCCAGCTCGCGCGGCATCTCGGTCCGGAGCCGGTGCGCGCAGCAATTTACTTCCCGCTGCTGGGCGAGTTTCGCGAGATCTAGGGACGATTCGACAGCGAGAAGTTGCGTCGACCCGCCGCGTCGGGCGACCCCAGGATCTCGATCTGACGACGCACTGAGTCGCTGGCGCCCGCATTCGCAGCGATCGTGCCCTTCACGTCCCAGATTCCGCCGCGCTCCAGGGCGAGATCCGCATCAAGCGAATAGGGGCCATCGAGATCGCGCAACCTGCCGTGGATCCGACCCGCGGCATCGGGCGGATCCCGCACTCTCAGCTCGTAGCTGCCGAAAGCGTCGGGACGCGGGCCATTCGCGATGATGTCGCGCACGCGAATCACACCCTGGATGAGCTCCACCTGTTCGTCGTGCATGGTGAGTCGCGGGATATCCAGCTGCAGCCGGCCGGTCCAGTTGGCCGGCAACGCGGTGATCAACGCGGGATCGAGCGGCAGGTCGCCACGCAGGTCATTCGCCTCGATGCGCCCGCTCATGCGCAGCTCGAACCTGCCGCTGAGCTGGCCGTCAGCACGCTGGAATCGCGCCGTAGCGGATAGCGCGCCGCGCAACAGGGCGGCGCGTGCGACCTGCCATTGCGCGGTGCCGAGCGCGATGTTCTGCACGGTGAGCTGCGCGCAGCCGCCGTTCCAGATGCTGCCCTCGGGACCAATGCACTGCACGTTCGCCGGGAAGAAGCGAGCAGCCCAGCTAGTGGGCAGCCGCGCGCACAGCACGATTGCGAAAACCAGGAGCGCCGCAACGCTCATCAATACGATTCGACGCATGGGGTTCTAGCGGATGCGCAGCACGATGCTGGCGTTCACCAGGCCCGGCTCGCTCGCGGCATCGATGCTCGCGGACTCGACGCGCACGCCGTTGCGTTCGGACAGGCGCCCGAGCCACTGGACCAGCGAATTGAACGGCGCCTTCTCGAGCTGCACCCGCAGACCACCATCGCCACTCGGTTGACTGCCGGTGAGCGACTGAGCGAGCCCGGATTCGCGCGCGGCGCGATCGATAACGACCACGAGCGAATCCTGCGTGGCCGGCACGCTCGCGGCGGGACCTGCGCTGGCGAGCGCAGGCGCCACCGATTGCATCCACGCGAGATCGGCCTGCTTGCGGGTGACACTCGCCGACAGTTTGCTGAGATTGCGCTCCAGCGGCATCACGAGCAGGAAAACGAGCAGCACGCCAGCGAGGATGCCGCCGCCGAGCACCATGCGGCGCTCGCGTGAGCCCAGCGAATCCAAACGAGTGCGCAGCGTGGCGAACATCTCAGGACCCCGCGATGCGTTTGGGCGGGGGAGGTGCGGCGGGCTGCATGCGAATCTGCAGACGACCCTCGTAGTTGCTGCCGCGCGCCGCGCCCGAGGTGAGGTCGGCCATCAGCCCGCTACTGCGCAGCGACTGATTGATCCTCTCGAGACTCTCGGCATCGGGCGCGAGAACCTTCATGTCCACCGACCCGTTGCGGAAACTGATCGCCTCGAAGCGCGTCGCCGGCGCGGTGCTGCGTGCGCTCGCGAGGGCCGAGAGGAGCGGCAGGAGCCCGCCCTGTTCGCTGCGGCCCGCGGCGAGGGCTGCGAGCCGACTCTCCATGCGCCGTCGCGCATCCACTGCGCTCTGCTCGCCCGGCATGGCGCTGCGGAAAGCCTGTTCGATCGAGGCATCGAGCCCGGCATTGACCTTTCCGAGCTGGTTGAGCTCGATGACCCTGCCCAGCAAGTGCAGACCGATCAATGCGCCGGCAAGGATCGCCGCCATGCGCCACGAGCGCAGGCTGCCACTGGATTTGCGCACGGGGGCGAACGCGCCCTGCAGCAGATTGATCGGGCCCTCGTCGCCGAACTGCTGCGCGAGCAACGGCAGTACGCCACCGGATAGCAACTGGATCTTCAGCGTCGCGACGCGTGGCCGCAGCGCCTCCACCTGCGCGCAATAGCGCGGCCAGTCCTGCGGCGCCGCGTACACGATGAGGTGTTGCATGCCGATCTCTTCGGCGCTCGCGCCTTCGCCGAACGCGAGCTCGAACGCGGCATCGATATCAGCGCAGGGCAGGGACATCGGCCGGCGCAAATCACTGCGGATCACGATGCTGTCGCCCTCGATGAGCGCGGTGATGTGGCCGGGCACGAGCGGCAGCAACTCGGAATCCGCGTACATGATCTCGGCATTGACGCCGGTCGACGCAAGTGTGGCGAGCCATTCGCGCATCAGCGTGTTGGCGACCACGTCGACCGCGGTGCGCGGGATCGGCACACCAGCACTGCCCGGATTGCCGACCACGAAGTGCAGCTCGTCGATGTCCGCGGCAACCTGCTCCTCGAGCGCGTACGCGACGACCTGTTGCAGTTTCGCGCTGCCCTTCACAGGAATATCCGCGGAGGTCTGCAGAACATCGGCACCCGGCACCAGCGCACAGACGCGATGTCCGGCGGCGATGGCCGTGAGGTCGGGAGTGACAGCAGTCTCCGTGGCGCCGAGCAGCTGGCCACGGGAATCCACTACGGCCCAGCTCATGGGCTGTGCCGCATTTCGTCCCAGTCGCAGCATGAGCCAGTCAGCCATCTTCAATCGGTTCCGTAGGTTCTGAGGACGGGGCGAACGCCCTGTGAGGTGCGATACATAAGACTGTACAAGGCGAACTGGGTAGTGCCAATACTGACCAGGGTCTCCAAGCGGAAGTAGTCGCTACTTTGAGCAATTCGTCGGGTGAGTTCCGGCGCAAACTTGGGGTCGCTCAGCACGTTGGCCAGGTCCTGGCTGGTCGGGAAGCACTTGCCTCCAGTGGCTGAGATTTTCGGCCAGCTCTGTTTGTATGGTGAATTCTGCACTCCTGAAATAAACGCATTGAGCACTTTTTCATTGGCAGTGCAGATGTTGAGCAGCGTTCCGGTCGGCAAGGCCGCGACGAATGGGGCAAGCAAGTCGTAGTTGTCACGACCGAACTCCGGCAGCTGCAACAATTCGCTGATGCTGGTGACGGGAAGGTTGGCAGTCAGATACGAGGGTGATTGCGCGCTGTAGACGCCATCCTCCGTACCGGTTGCGTTGTCCTCGTCGATCCAGTCAGCCATTTTCTCGGCCCAGTG
This sequence comes from Steroidobacteraceae bacterium, assembly GCA_039929265.1. Taxonomy (GTDB): domain Bacteria; phylum Pseudomonadota; class Gammaproteobacteria; order Steroidobacterales; family Steroidobacteraceae; genus ZC4RG30. Next base: position 5,685 of record JBDSRN010000124.1, read on the forward strand.
CGTCTGCAGTCCGAGCTCCTGCAGCAGAAATTCGAGCTGCTGCACCGCCACTTTGTCGATGGCGCCAGTGCTGTCGATGAGGCTGTTGAGATTGAATTTGCCCGACTCATCTTCGAGCTGCGCTTCGAGTGCCCCTTGCGGTGCTCCCTCGCTGGCGGCATCGCTGATCTCCACGGGCCCGTAGTGCTTGTGCCAAGGCTCCGCGTCGTGGTCGATCTTGTTGTTCGCAAGATCCTCGCGCAGCGCATAGGCAGCCACGGCTTCGGCACCCGCAGCAAACATCACATCCTGCTCGACGCTGAAGATCGCACCCGCGCGGCGTGAGGCCATCACGTCCTTGAACTTGATGCTGACCGCAAGGACGGTGGCCAGCGCAACGAGCATCACTGCCGTCATCATCGCGATACCCCGTTGACGTGCGCGTGATGTCATCCCGCCACCTCGATCAGACGTACGAGCTTGCCCCAGTCCTCGAGATCGACCGTCACTTCCACCGCGACGGGCCGCACGCGTAGATCCTGGGGCGTCGGCGTGATGCTCGAAGCGGGTGGCCACTGATCACGCCACGTGCCGCCTTCGTCGCGATAACGAAATTTCACGCTCGTGACACGATCCATCAGGGCGCGTCGCCTTGGCTTGGCATTGAGGGGCGCATCGAGGACGCGGAAGGATTCGCGGTACAGAGTCTTGTCTTCGAGCACATATCGCACTCGCTGGAGGGCCGCTCTCTGCACCCCGGCAGGATTCGCCCAGCCGCCTCGGGTCAGAGAGACGAGCGCCTCATTGCGCCCATCGGCAAGCACGGCAGGCAACCAGCCGGCTGCGTTCGGCCGACGTACGGGCCGCGGTGCCAGCTGAGTGAAGTCCTGGCTGAACATGCGCATCGCAGTCTGTACATCCAGCAATCTCTTCTGGCGGGATTCAACGAACCCACGATTGTTCACCGCTTGTTTGATAGCGCCGTAGCCGATCGAAAACATGACCGCGGTGATGAACATCGCGACGAGCAGTTCGATCAAGGTGAAGCCGGAATTGCGCCGCATGCCTATCCGCCACCGGCAGGGAGCGGACCAGGAAGTGGCCTGATCGGGGCGAGAGCCCCCGCGCCCGACGAGCTGATTGTCCCATCCTGGTTTACAGGCGGGTTCTGTCCGCTTCCCACAGGCGACAGAGGACTGCCCATCCAGTTGGGCAGGGTGCCATTGGACGGAAGCTGTGCGCGGCCTATGAACCCCGAGGCTTTACCGAGTGCCTCGGTGAACACATCCGTTGAATCCCCTGGTGCTTTGCGTTCAGCCATCTGCACACCCACATCGATGCGCATCAGGCTCGCAATGCCGGTATCAACAACCTCCTGGCGCCAGCGCCACTTCTGCCCCGCGAACTCCACTTCGCCCTTGGTCTTGCCGAGGGGGACGTTGCCAGCGTTGAGACGCACCTCGGTGATGCGGTTGAGCGCGATCCATTGCCCGAAAGATCTGTCGCGCAGATAAGCCGTGTTGCCAGCCGCCTGCGATAGCGCCGCCATCAGCCCACCCATCGTGAGTGCGACAATGAACAGCGCCACCAGCACTTCGATAAGGGTGAATCCGGTGTGCCGGGTCATATCGTCGCGCCAGGTTTCATGTCGGTATCGAGAATTTCGTCTTCCTCGTCGCTTGCGGCGATCTGCACGCCCTTGCCGGTGGCCGGGCGCACCAGGAACAGCTCGAATGCATTGAGCTCGCCACTCGAGAACAACAGCGCCTGTGGCGCGAGCTTCTGGACCTTCGCGATTGCCTTGTCGTCCTTGCGCTTCGGCAGGACGATGCGGCGTCCTTCGATGCGCACCGAGATGAGCAGATCCTCGGGCAGAGTGCGCGTACGCAGGGAGTCATCATTGACGATGCGCACCCACTCCTTCTTGCGCGCATCGAACGTGAGGAACTCGTAGCCACCCTCGAACACGCGCAGGCCGTACTCGCGCGACTGCAGTTCTGCCTGTTCGCGTGCGTAGCTCATCAATGCGTGGAGTCGATCGGCTTCGTTTCGCAGTCCACGATCGCTGCCGATCATGCCGAACGACATGACCGCGCCGATCGACATGATCCCGATGATCACGACGACGACGAGAATCTCGATGAGTGTGAAGCCGCCCTGGGCGGAAGCGCGACTACTGGTCGAGGTTCCAGTTGCCGATGTCGGCATTCTGGCCTTCGCCACCCTGTTCGCCATCGGCCCCGAGGGTGTACAGGTCGTACTCCCCATGCGTTCCCGGATAGACATACTGGTAGTCATTTTTCCAAGGATCCTTCACGAGGCTCTTCATGTAGCCGCCTTCGCGCCAGTTGCGGAGATTGGGATCGGCCGGCTTCGTCACCAGCGCCTGCAGACCCTCATCAGTGGATGGGAACTTGTAGTTGTCGAGCTTGTACATCACCAGCAGGCCATCGATCGTGCCGATGTCGTTCTTCGCCTTGGAGATGCGCGCATCGTCCACGCGGCTCAGGAACTGCGGTGCGACCACCGCCGCGAGCAGGCCGATGATGATCACGACGACCATGATCTCGATGAGAGTGAAACCGGCCATGCGGTGCGCCGACGGGGCCGTTGCAGTAGGCTTGCACTGGTTCATCGCCGGATCATAACAAAAGGGGCCTCGTCCGCCTGTGAGGCGCTTCAAAGACACGCTTTCGTCACTGAATTGCGACGGTCGCTACGGGCTTGGACTGCTGGTCTTGTGGGGAGTTCTGCTGCTGCCCGCCGCGGGGGGGCTGCCGCTGCGCGACCTCCTGCGCTACCAGCGTAGCGCAGTGCTGCACGGCGATCTCTGGCGGCTGGTGAGCGCGCACTTCGTGCATCTGGACCTCGAGCACGCTGTCCTGAATGCGGTCGGGGCCACCCTGATGTGGGCATTGTTCGCGCGTGATTTCCGCCCCGGACAGTGGCTATGGATCGCACTGACCGCACTCGTCACCATCGATGCAGGGGTCCTGCTGTGGCAGCCGGATCTGCAGTGGTATGTCGGCAGCTCCGGAGTACTGCATGGCGTGATGGCGGCAGGCACGCTGGCGCAGCTGCAGCGCAAGGATCCGGTGAGTGTGCTGTTGCTCCTGTTCCTGGTCACGAAGTTGGCTTATGAGCAGCTGTTCGGTGCATTGCCATTCCAGACGCAGGGCACCGTGGTGGTCAGTGCCCATCTGTATGGCGCAATGGGTGGCGGCTTCATGGCGCTGCTTCTGAATCGCTATAATGCGGCATGACATTTTCAGCAGTCGCCATCCTGTTCCCTGGCCAAGGCTCGCAATCCAAAGGGATGCTCACCGCACTCGCGGCGACTGAACCGCTCGTCCTCAGCACCTTTGCTGAAGGCTCCGTGGCGCTCGGCTACGACCTCTGGAAGCTGGTGAGCGACGGTCCCGAGGACCAGCTCAACACAACGGAATTCACGCAACCCGCGATGCTTGCGGCCGGTATCGCCATCTGGCGTGTCTGGTGTGAGCGCGGCGGCGTGCGGCCGGATGTGCTCAGTGGTCACAGCCTCGGCGAATTCACGGCGCTCGTCGCGGCGCAGGCCCTGGACTTCGGCGCCGCGCTCGATCTGGTGCGTCATCGTGGCCAGTTGATGCAGACCGCGGTGCCGCAGGGCGAGGGTGCGATGGCTGCAGTGCTCGGCATGGACGACGAGGCACTCGAGCAGGTGTGTCGCGAAGCCGCGCAAGGCGAAGTGGTCGAGGCCGTGAATTTCAATGCGCCGGGACAGGTTGTGATAGCAGGGCAGAGCACAGCCGTCACGCGAGCCATCGAGCTCGCAAAGTCGCGTGGGGCAAAACGCGCCGTGCTGCTGCCGGTCAGCGTCCCATCGCACAGCAGTTTGATGAACGATGCCGCGCAACAGCTCGGCGAACGTCTCAAGAGCATGAACTTCAGCAAGCCGGTGATCCCTTACTGGAGCGCCGTGGACTGCGTCGCGCATTCGGATCCCGATGACATCCGGCAGACGCTGGTGCAACAGCTCGCGAGTCCCGTGCGCTGGTCGAAGCTCATCAAGGCGCTCACGGCGACGGGTATACGCAGCTTCGTCGAGTGCGGGCCGGGCAAGGTGCTCACCGGCGTCAACAAGCGCATCGAGAAGAACCCCGACCTGCAGTATTTCGCGGTCGATGATCCCACCAACATTGCTGCCGCGATCGCAGCCACGGTTAACACCAATGTCTGAGGCAAAGCCGCTCACCGGTGAGATCGCACTGGTCACGGGCGCATCGCGCGGTATCGGTCATGCGATCGCCGCGCAGCTCGCTGCGGGCGGGGCGCGCGTGATCGGCACGGCGACCAGCGACGCTGGTGCCGCGGGCATCACCACGGAGCTGGCTGGGAACGGGCGCGGCGTGGTTCTTGACGTGTCGAGCAGCGAATCGATCGACGTGCTGCTGGCGCAACTCGAGCTCGCGGGCGAGATGCCGACCATTCTCGTGAACAACGCAGCGGTGACTCGCGACGGTCTGCTCATGCGCATGAAGCAGGATGACTGGGATCAGGTGATCAACACGAATCTCTCATCGGTGTTCCGTCTGTCGAAGGCGTGCATTCGCCGCATGATGAAAGAGCGTCGCGGCCGCATCATCAACCTCACTTCCGTTGTGGGACTCATGGGCAACGCGGGGCAGGTCAACTACAGCGCCGCCAAGGCGGGCCTCATCGGCTTCACGATGTCGCTCGCGCGGGAAGTGGCTTCGCGCGGCATCACGGTCAATGCCGTCGCGCCGGGATTCATCGACACCGACATGACGCGCGGCCTGAGCGAAGAGCACAAGCAGGCCCTGCTGGCTCAGATCCCGGTGGGTCGCCTGGGCAGCGTGGATGACATCGCCGGCGCGGTGGTCTTCCTTGCATCGCCGGCGGCCGGCTACATCACCGGACAGACCTTGAGCGTCAACGGCGGGATGTACATGGGCTAAGGCGCCAGCAAGATCTCGCTTTGGACGTTTATTCAGCAAAAACAAGTACTAACACTCCTTACGTTCAACAGATTGCCCGTGGTCATCCACGTTCCATTACCCTACAATACGCGCCCCACGTGACCGCACCGACGGTCGAAACGACAACTCGCAAAGAGGTTTACAAGCAGATGAGCACCGTTGAACAGCAGGTGAAAGCGATCGTCGCCGAACAGCTGGGCGTCAAAGCCGAGCAGGTCACGAGCGATGCATCGTTCGTCGATGATCTGGGCGCGGACTCACTGGACACCGTCGAGCTCGTGATGGCGCTTGAAGAGGAATTCGAGATCGAAATCCCTGACGAAGATGCCGAGAAGATCACAACCGTCCAGCAGGCCATCGACTACATCAACGATCGTCGCGCCAAGACCTGATTCATCGGGCCTGATTGCGTGAGCAAGCGTCGTGTCGTCGTCACGGGCCTGGGCATCGTATCGCCTGTTGGCAGCACCGTGGCCAGCGCATGGGATAACGTCGTCAATGGCGTGAGCGGCATTGCGCCGATCACGCGTTTCGACGTGACCAATTTCCCGTGCCGTTTCGGCGGGGCAGTGCAGGGCTTCAAGATTGACGACTACATGTCGCCGAAGGAAGCCCGCCGCCTCGACGAGTTCATCCACTACGGTATCGCCGCCGGTGTGCAGGCTGTCACGGACTCGGGCCTCGACTTCCAGAAGGTGAACCGTGACCGGGCGGGCGTCATCACCGGTTCCGGTATCGGCGGTCTCTACACGATCGAGCAGGAACACAACGCATTCCTCGCCGGCAACAGCCCGCGCAAGATTTCACCATTCTTCGTGCCCTCGACGATCATCAACATGATCTCCGGCCACCTGTCGATACGCTATGGCCTGCGCGGCCCGAATCTCGGCGTGGTCACTGCATGCACGACCTCCACGCATGCCGTCGGTCTCGCAGCGCGTGCCATCCAGTACGACGACGCGGACATCGTAATCGCAGGCGGCGGCGAAATGGCGACCACGCCCATGGGACTCGGCGGATTCGGCCAGGCGAAAGCCCTGTCGACGCGCAACGATGCCCCCGCCGAGGCGAGCCGCCCGTGGGACAAGGACCGTGACGGCTTCGTGCTCAGCGATGGCGGCGGTGCGATGGTGCTCGAGGAGTTCGACCACGCGAAGGCGCGCGGCGCGAACATCTACGCTGAACTTGTCGGCTTCGGCATGAGCGGGGATGCCCACCACATCACCGCACCCCTGGAAGACGGCGAGGGCGCGCGGCTTTCCATGGCCGCCGCGCTTCGCGATGCGAAACTCAATCCGAACGAAGTGCAGTACCTCAACGCGCATGCAACCTCCACGCCGCTCGGCGACAAGGCCGAGACGATCGCGATGAAGCGCATGTTCGGCGATCACGCCTACAAGCTCGCGGTGAGCTCCACGAAGTCCGTGACGGGTCATCTGCTCGGCGCCGCCGGCGTGATCGAAGCGATCTTCTCGGCCCTGGCGATTCGCGATCAGGTCGCGCCGCCGACGATCAACTACCACACTCCCGATCCGGATTGCGATCTGGACTACGTACCCAACACAGCGCGCAAGATGGCGATCGACGTCGCGCTGAGCAACTCTTTCGGCTTCGGCGGCACCAACGGCACGCTGATCTTGCGCCGTCTGCGCAGCTGACGCCCCAGACCCCAATCAGCCGACGGCGGCTCGCATGCAACTCCAACTGCCGCGGGACGCCTTGCGCCGTCTGGCATTGCGCCACCCGCAGCGATACCCCGTTCTCTTCGACACTACCGCCACGGGTGCGCTCGCGAACCGCAGCATGCTGGCCGCCTGTCCGCAGGCGGCGCTATGGCGCACTGGAGACCTGCGGCTGCATTCCAGGGGAATTGGGTCGCACCCCGGCGACGGATTTCTGCACACGCTGGATCGGCACTGGAAGCGCGAGCGCCGACCGGGCACCGGCGACGGATTCACCGGCGGTTGGGTGGTGTTCCTCGGCTACGAGATCGCCGCGGAGATCGAGCCGCATCTCGCACCGCCGCGCACCGGCGCACCCGAACGCATTGACGCGTTCGCGCTGCGCTGCCCGGCGGTACTGGTGCGTGATGAGCTCAGCGGCAACGCGCAAATCATCATCGAGCCTGGCGCGCCGCCGGGCATCGAAGAGCAAGTGCGCGCCGACCTCGCCGCACTCGATACGCCGGTCGCGCCCACACCATGGCCGAAATGGCACATCGAGGAAGAAGATCCCGCGCTGTACCTCGAGCGTGTACGCCGCGCCCAGGAATACATCCGCGCCGGCGATATC
>JBDSRN010000125.1:0-52088 GCA_039929265.1 Steroidobacteraceae bacterium
GCTCCTCGGCCAGCCGGCGCAATTGGTTCACATCCTTTTCGGTCGCTTTGCCCGCGGCAAGACGGGCACCGTAACCCTCCAGCATCGTCCGCAGCTCGAAGATGTCCTCGACGTCCTGATCCTGCGCCATGATTCGATCGCTCCTGGAAGAACACCCTCAGCGCGGTGTGCCGGCAGGACCGGGCGCTCGCAGATTGGCGCCAGCGATGAGTATGCCGACTCCGACCAGCAGCATTCCTGTGAGGTGAAGCAGCCGGAATGCCTCACCCAGAAAAAGCACGGACAGCACCGCGCCGATAACCGGCATCACGTTCATGAACTGTCCGGTTGCCGCTGCACCAACCAGCTCCACGCCACGATTGAAAAACAGGTAGGCGGCGAGGGAAGGGAATATCGAGACGTAGGCGATGGCCAGCCAGCTTTCTGTTTGCGGAACGATCAGCCGACCGGAGTGAACCTCCCACACATATAGCGGCAAGATAAACACGACGCCGACGATCAGCGTTGCAGCCATGAAACTGAGAGGGTGAACCGCTGGCCGCCGCCGCAGATAAACCGAATACACTGACCAGATGATGACGGCTACACCGATGATGGCATCGCCGGTGTCGATGTGAATACCGAGAAGCAGATGCCGATCGCCTCGAGCCAGAATCAGCAGCACGCCTGTCAACGAGACCACCACACCGACGATCTGACGGATCGAAACGCGATCCTGCAACAGCAGCGCACCCACCACCAGAATGAGCGCGGGCTGGGCGGCTTGCAGCAGCATGGCGTTCAGTGCCGTGGTGGTCTGCAGGCCCGAATAGAGCAGTGTGTTGAATGCGCCGATTCCCAGAATTCCCAGGAACAGAAGGATGCCCCAGCTTTGTATGATCAGCGGCCAATCCGCTTTCAGGTGGCGCCAGGCGAATGGCAGCAACAGCAGGAGTGCAAAACTCCATCGCCAGAACGTGAGGGCGACCGGGGGCACCAGATCGCGCGCGCCTCTGGCCACGATTGCATTGCCAGCCCAGAACAGGGCAGTAAACAACAGCAGTACGTAGGCTGAGTTCCAGAGCGGCGCAATCGTCGCCCGCAGGGTCTTCGGTGGTCGCATACTTGGACTGGGCCTGGACTGGCACTCCTGGGTGACTATGTCCTGAATGCGGTTGCGCATGTCACGCGTCGTGCGACGAACGATGACAAAGAACAGCGGGATATGGAAGATCGCCAGAACCGTCGCTTTCAGCGTGCCACCGATTACGGCAGTGCCGATTGCGATACTGCTGCCGGCGCCAGCGCCGGTCGATACGGCCTAGGCCTGCCTCGTTTTTACGGACCTCTAGATTCCTGGTTTCAGGAGTTGGAGGATACGCAGATGAAGACAAAACGAAGTTACACGCAGCAGTTCAAGGACGAAGCTGTGCGGCTGGTGGTGCTGGAGGTCTACAGGCCGGTCACATACGGCTTGGCACGGATGCCGCAAGATTGATAAGAACCACGGGCAAAGTGACGACCGCGTCGCGGATGTAACTGCCGATGCGACGCCAGATCAGCGGGTTCGCTCAAGACGAAAGCAACGATTGGGTTGCTCTGCTCGGTTGCGGACATCGGCAGCACGTGCGCCACACGCCGCCGTTCGTGAGCCGGCCGTGGGTTCTGGCTGAACCCGGCCGGTCCGCACAGACCGGCAAGGAGTTAGAGTGCCCGTTGTGCGACCAATTTGTTGTGCCGCCGGATTTCGTCCCCTACAAGCGCACACCGGAGTTCACGCAAGACACGGTGCCGAAGGGGCTCACTAAGGATCACTCCACGAAAGCGGGAGTCTGGGCGAGGATTCATGTGCTCGAGGGCAAGCTTCGCTACCGGATTGAGGCGATGACCGAGAGTTCGAGCTGTCAATCGACACACCGGGAATTGTCCTGCCCGAAGTGCTGCATCACGTGGAGCCGGTCGGCCGCGTGCGCTTCTTCGTGGAATTCTGGCGAGCGCCGTGCGTCGTTGCCGCCGGATAGCACGACGACGATGCGCCGCCCCGATGCCGGCTGCTCAGCGATGACCGCGGCCAGCGCCAAAGCGCCCGCGCCTTCGGCGACGTTATGCGCTGCGGAGAAGTAACATCGCATCGCCGAGCGAATGTCGTCATCCCGCAAGCGCACGACTACCGCCAACGCCTCCTCGTTCGGCGTCCGCAACGACCCCGACGATGGCGGTCTGCTTTCCGAGCACGTTGCGAGCCGCGATCGTGCCGCAAATGCCGGAACCCAAACCAATGGGCACATGCACGCAATCCAGCTCCGTCTGCTGATGAAACAATTCCCAGCCGTAGGTCGCGACGCCGATAACGAGCCGCCGGTTTGCCGTGCGGCACGGGGACCGTTGCGGGTATGCCGTACCGCGCAACCCGCAAGCTCATCGATCTGCGGCCAATGAATGCACAGCTAGGCCGGAATCGACGGCCGGATGAGCTGCAAGGCGTGTTCGTGAACCTTACGAGTGGGCTCGCCGCCGCCTGCCGCGCGACGATCTGACGCTGTCATCAGTAGTTGTACGAATGAAGATGGGCGTCGCGATGGTCTATGCTGCTGTTCGGTTTTTCACGGAAATGTCCCGCGACGCCGAACAAGGAGCAGTGGAGCGTGGAACAAGAGATTTTCCCCCGGACTACACCGGAGCTCACCGCGACTCGAAAGAAGCTCGCACCACACATCCACGACGCGTTCACGGCTTTTAGTGAGCAAGTGTTTGCGGAGGGCGCCTTACCGACGAAGACGAAACAATTGATCGCGGTTGCCGCAGCGCATGTCACGCAGTGCCCGTATTGCATCCGCGGCCACACCAAGGCCGCCCTTCGTCACGGGGCCACGGATGAGGAAATCATGGAAGCCATCTGGGTGGCGGCCGAGATGCGCGCCGGCGGCGCGTACGCGCATTCGGCGCTCGCACTCGACACGATGGCAGAGGTGCGAGCGCGGAAAGGTCCGTAAATGAGGGCGAGCCTCGATCGACGTACGCCGTTGCCATCCGCGTTCCATGTTCGAATCGCGCCGTGATTCGTATGAAGAAGGAAGCCCTCGAGGCCGATGCGTGGTTGAAAGACGTCGCGCCCAGCACCGCGCTGCGGAAATGGTTCGGACACGACGTGCGACGCTGGGACCAGTTTCAGCTCCGATTCAAGATGTAGTTGAGCGCGAACGCGGGAGCCTGGGAGCCGCTCGTGGAAGCCGGCCGTCGCCGCACAAGCACGTTGCTCTACAGTGCGCGCGACGTGGAGCACAACGGCGCGCTCGTTCTGGGTGATTTTCTTGAGAAACGCCTTCGTCGTAGGCGATTTCGGGCTTGAGCGGAACTCCTTATAAGAGCTCACAGACGAGAACGGCCGGGGGCGCGCTTCAGGTACGTATCGGAATGCAGCACCGCGACCGTCTGCGCCCCGAAGAGGTTGTTGTACCACAACGCGAGCAGCGCAAGGATCACCAGCAGGTTTCGATCGAATGGAGCCGTGCGAAAGTGTTGATCCATCGCATGAAAACCCGCAAGCATCGCGCGGTGGTAGGCAGAACCGCGCGCTGTTCCGTCACGTTAATCCTCTCGCCGGGGAACATGGCATCGATACGTTCGCGCACACCGCAGGTCTCGGCCAGCGCCAGCAGGAGTCGTAGTGTCTCGTCGTTGCTGCGGTTCTTGGAGCAATCCAGATAGACGCCGGCGCTTCGATGCTCAAGCGCTCGCCGCGCCGCGAATCTTCGGCGAACAGCTGCCGCAGATGCACACTGCGGAGGATCTGATAGTGCGCTTGGAGCGACTGCCATGCGGGGCGCTCCGTCAGTGTTTTCATCCGGGCGGCTGAATCTGCGGACGGCGTGTCGTCGCTCATGCCTGTTTCGCCGTTGATAGTGCAGCGCCTTTCGCCGCGATGCAGTCCATCAGGTCCCTCCACGATTTGGTGAAGGCTCGGGTTCCTTCACTCTGGAGTTCCGCAGCGACGGCCGCATCGTCCACGCCCGCCCGTGAGAATTCGGCGAGCACCGCCTCGGCATCGCCACCGTCGGTGCGCATTTCGCCGTCTACTTCGCCACGCTCGGCGAAGGCACGCAGCGTTTGCTCGGGGATGGTGTTGATGGTGTCCGGCGCCGCAAGCGCTTCGATGTAGAGGAGGTCCGAAGCCTCGGGATCCTTGGTGCCGGTGCTCGCCCAGAGCAGTCGTTGCGGCCTCGCGCCGGCACGCTCGAGCTTCTGCCAACGCTGTGATGCCAGCAGGTCACGGTAGGCTTTGTACGTGCGCCGCGCGATGGCGATCCCAAGACGGTTGCGAAGCCCCGGCGGGACCTTGTCTTTGACGGCCACGTCCCAGCGACTGACGAATAGCGACGCCACGGAATCGACCTTCGGATCGAGGCCGGCAGCAATCCGCCGCTCGATACCGCGCCAGTAGGCTTCGACGGACGCGATGTACTGCTCGCGTGAGAACAGCAGCGTGACGTTGATCGGTACGCCCGCGAAAATAGCGTCCTCGATCGCCGGAACGCCCGCGTGGGTACCCGGAATCTTGATAAAAAGATTGGGGCGTTTGACGCGTGCATGAAGTCGTACGGCCGCGTCTACGGTGCCGGCCGTGTCGTCCGCCAACAGAGGAGACACCTCGAGCGATGCCCAGCCGTCGACTCCTGCGGTCGCATCGTGAACGGGACGAAACAGATCGGCCGCTTCGCTCAAGTCTTCTAGTGCAAGCTCGAAGAACAGTGCCTCGCCTGACTTGCCCGCGGCCGCCTTCTGACGGATCGCATCGTCGTAGAAATCGGATTTCTTGATGGCGCGATCGAAGATCGTGGGGTTGGACGTGAGCCCCGTCACTGCGAACTCGCTGATGTAGCGTGCGAGCGTGCCGCTGGTGAGGAGTTCCCGTGTGATGTTGTCGAGCCAGATGCTTTGACCGATATCGGCCAGTTGTCGTGTCGCGTTCATGCTGCCTCCTGTTTCGCATGGTTTGATTTCAAAAGATCTGTTCCACCTCTCGTCTCTTCACTGGGTGTAGAAAGCGATTCCCAACGTCGCCAGGATACCGGCGACGAACAGTGCAGATCAGGCGAAGCGCACGGCAATCAGCGCCGCTATCTGGGCCCCGCAGTGCACGTAATCTTCAATCACTACGCAAATCACTACGCGCAAGCCGAGCGGCAAATGCGTGCAAAGCGTGATCAGGAGCAGTACCACGAGCAATGCTGCGAGCGGTGCACGCAGCCACGCGACAAACGCCGCGTAATGGCCGCTGCTGTGCCGTCGTAATCCACAGCGAGCGCGAGGCAGCGCATCCTTGGCCTCCAAATCGTTCTTGAAGTCTATTCTCTCGCGCCAGGTCCAGCCATGCGAGTAGTACCTATTGACGGTCGTGCGCTCCGAGTCTCAACTTCCCGTGCGCGTCGCACGATGCAACGCTTTGCCGTCCAAAGCGGCAAAAAAATGCCAAAAGAACTACGAGGAGAACTGCAATTAGCGATGTACAAACGAAGCTCGATGGGCCAATCCTGGCTGAAGGGGTCGCGCTTTCGGCTCTCACGCACGGTGCGAAGCTGTCAGGACACACCCACGGTACGCCCGTGCTTCTTGCGCGTCGAGGCGCAGAGCTGTTCGCGATAGGCGTCGTCTATACACGCTACGGTGCGCCGCTCGAGCAGGGATTGATGGTCGACGATACCGTTCGCTGCCCATGGCACCTTGCCTGTTTCAGCCTGCGCACCGTCCGCGGCCCAGAGCTGTTGCACCGCATTCCGGAGCAGGCTGAGACTATCGTCGGTGATGCCCTGGCGTGCCCCTCATGAAGGAGAACGCACGGCCTATCGTGTTCACGATCGGGCATTCCACGCGTGCACTCCCGGAGTTCATCGAGTTGCTCGAGGGGCACGGCGTCACAAGCCTCATCGATGTGCGTACGGTGCCGCGTTCGCGGAGCAACCCGCAGTTCAATCGCGAGACGCTGCCCGGCACATTGGAAGCTGCAGAAATCGGTTACGCACATGTGGCCGGTCTCGGGGGGTTCCGCCGCTCGAGTGCAGAATCGCCGAATCGGGGATGGCGAAACGCGTCCTTCCGCGGTTACGCCGACTACATGCAAACGAACGCGTTTTCCGAGAGTTTGGCGGGCCTCATCGAACGGCTGGCATCCCAGCGTGTGGCGTTGATGTGCGCCGAAGCCGTGCCGTGGCGTTGTCACCGATCATTGATCGCGGATGCGCTAGTGGTGCGAGGTATTCACGTCGAGGAAATCGTCAATGCGGTACGCACGCGGGCGCACCCGCTGACGTCGTTCGCGCGAGTGGACGACAAAACCATCACTTATCCGCTTCCGGAGTCGCGGCCGGCGTGTCGTGAATCGCCGCGTAGTCAGCCGGCGTGCGTTTCGGCGCTGAGAAAGTTGGGGCATTGAAGGAGAGGAAGATGAGAAGAATCGTACGCGCGTGCAACCCCGTGCACGGTCTGTTGCCTACGGACGTGGATGCATTCGCATCGCTGGCCGAGCTCGCGCTGGATATGCGCTGGTCGTGGAATCACGACACCGACCTGCTGTGGCGAGAGCTGGATCCCGCGCTGTGGAAAATCACGCGTAATCCGTGGGTTGTTCTGCAAACGGTATCCCGTCACCGGCTGATGCAGGTGTCCGCGGACCCAGCGTTTCGCAACAAAGTCGATGCGCTCCTTCGCTCCAGCCGTGAGATGGCGGCGGCACCAACATGGTTCGAACAGAACTATCCGCAGGCGCCGCTCACTGGCGTCGCGTATTTCAGCATGGAGTTCATGTTGAGCGAAGCGTTGCCGATTTATTCGGGCGGGCTCGGCAATGTGGCGGGGGATCAACTCAAAGCTGCCAGCGATCTCGGCGTTCCTGTGATCGGTGTGGGACTGCTGTACCAGCAAGGTTACTTTCGCCAAGTCATCGACAAGCGGGGCGCGCAACAGGCGCTGTATCCCTACAACGATCCCGGGCAATTGCCCATCAGGCCCGTGCGTGGGCCGAACGATGAGTGGCTGCGCTTGAAGATAGAACTTCCCGACTACTCGATCTGGTTTCGCGCCTGGGAAGCTCAGGTAGGTAGAGTGAAGCTCTATTTGCTGGACAGCAATGACGCGGCGAATATCCCGGCGATGCGAAGCGTTGCCGGCCAACTCTATGGCGGTGGATCGGAACTGCGCCTACAACAGGAATTGTTGCTTGGAATTGGCGGATGGCGTTTGCTCGCGGAACTTGGTGTCACACCGGAAGTTTGCCACCTGAATGAAGGGCATGCCGCCTTCGCTGTGCTGGAGCGCGCCCGCGGCTTTATGCAGGAGACGCGTCAACCCTTCGACGTCGCACTGGCAGTGACGCGAGCTGGAAATCTCTTCACCACTCACACGGCGGTGAGTGCGGGCTTCGACCTTTTCGACCCAGCACTCATCGCGCAGTACCTTAAAGGATATGCGGAGCGGGAACTGGGACTGCCGCTGCCTGTTCTGCTTGGGTTGGGTCGTAAAAATCCGAACGACGCAGAGGAAAACTTCAACATGGCGTACCTGGCGATCCGTGGTAGCGGAGCCGTCAATGGTGTGAGCCGCTTGCATGGCAGAGTGAGCCGGCAGCTGTTCGCGCCACTTTTTCCGCGTTGGCCGCAAGACGACGTGCCAGTCGAATACGTGACCAACGGCGTCCATACGCCGACCTGGGATTCGGCCGCAGCCGATGCGCTCTGGACGGGAACTTGCGGACAAAACCGCTGGCTGGGAACCACGGAGTCGCTGTCGCAAGCTATTCGCGGCGTCGCGGACACGGAACTGTGGAAATTCCGCAATACCGGCAGAGAGTCCCTGGTCGAATATGCGCGCCAACGTTTGTCGCAACAACTGGCCGCCGCCGGCGCTTCATCCGCCACATTGGAAGAGGCGGGGCATTTTCTCGACCCCGATACCTTGACCGTCGTTTTTGCGCGGCGTTTCGCGACCTACAAGAGACCGACTCTGCTGCTGCATGATCCAGCGCGATTGCTGCGTTTGCTGATGAATCCGGAGCGTCCCGTGCAACTCATCCTCGCAGGCAAGGCCCACCCGGCGGATAAAGCTGGGCAAGAACTGATCCTGCAGTGGATGCACTTCATCTGGCAGTCAGAGGCGCGCTCACAAGTGATTTTTTTAAGCGATTACGATATGCGCCTGACCGAGCATCTAGTGCAGGGCGCTGACGTGTGGCTCAACACGCCGCGCCGTCCGTGGGAAGCCAGCGGCACGAGCGGCATGAAGATTCTGGCGAACGGCGGCGTCAATCTGTCGGAACTGGATGGCTGGTGGGCGGAAGGGCATTCGCCGACCGTGGGTTGGGCGCTCGGCGATGGTCAGGAGCATGGCGATGATCCTGCTTGGGATGCTGTCGACGCGGAGGCACTCTATACCTTGCTGGAAAACGAGGTTGTCCCGGAATTCTATTCGCGCGATGCGCAAGGGGTTCCCACGGCCTGGGTTGCGCGAATGCGTGAAAGCATGGCGACGCTGACGCCGCATTTCTCAACCAACCGGGTGGTGCGCGATTACACCAACAAGCATTACGTCCCGGCCGCGACCAACTACCGCGCGCGCGCAGCTGACAAAGGCGAGCAGGGCGTGCGGATGATCGGCTGGCAACGCGTACTCGAGCAGAAATGGGCGGAGCTGCGCTTCGACAAAGTGAGCATCGCGACCCTTGCCACGGGCCACGTATTCCAGGTGCAGGTGTATCTCGATGCAGTCGAGCCGGATGCCGTGCGCGTAGAGCTGTATGCAGAAGGTCTTGGTGGTGGCGATCCGGTGCGGCAGGAGATGGAGCGCGTTCGGCCATTGCCAGGAGCAACCAACCGTTATCTCTATCGAGCGCAGGTACCCGCGAGCCGACCGGCGTCGCACTATACGCCGCGCATCGTGGCGCGTCGCATCGGAGTCAGCGTTCCTCTGGAAGCCGCGTTCATTCTGTGGCAGCGGTGAGCAGGAAGGTGGGCGAGCGCCCTCTGCGCGAGTATCTCGCGGAGGTCTGTGAACACGCTGTGCGTCGCGGCGCTCCCAAGCCAGCGGGAACGCACGAAGTTGATGGCGGAATCAACTTTTCGTTCTTTAGCCGTCACGCGAGCCGGGTTCGGCTCGAGCTGTTCGCCGGCGCCGCGGACGCAACTCCTGCACGAGCGATCGATCTCGATCCGACGCGCAACCGCACGGGCGACATTTGGCATGTCTGGGTTGGCGGCATCGGGTCTGGACAGTTCTATGCGTATCGGGTGGATGGCCCTTACGACCCGAAGCAAGGACATCGTTTCAACTTCAATAAATTGCTCTTGGATCCGTTCGCCACAGCGATCACGCACTTGCCTGTGTGGGATTTCGGCGCGGCCCGCGGTGACGCTGCGGGCGCTTCCGCTACAGACCCGGAACTATCGACCGTCGATGACGCTGCAGCCATGCCGAAATGCGTCTTCACGCGCGAGCACTTCGACTGGCATGACGATCGGCCGCCCAGGCACTCATGGGCGAAGACGGTGATTTACGAGATGCACGTCCGCGGTTTCACAGTTCATTCGAGCTCCGGCGCGCGATCCCCTGGTACTTACCTTGGGCTGACGGAAAAGATTGCCTATCTCAGCGAGCTCGGCGTGACCGCCGTCGAACTGATGCCCGTCCAGGAGTTCAATGACACGCATGTCACAGGCGCCGCCCCTGAAACCGGCGAGCCGCTTCGGCAGTACTGGGGATACGATCCCGTGGCGTTTCTCGCGCCCAAGGGGTCGTTCAGCAGTACCGGGGGCTCGGGGCAACAGAAACTGGAGTTCAAGGAGATGGTCCGGCTCCTGCACGCGGCGGGAATCGAAGTGATCCTCGACGTCGTGTTCAGCCACACGGCCGAGGCAGATCAACGGGGCCCTACTCTCTGCTGGCGCGGCATCGATAACGTGATTTTCTATACCTTGGCCGAGGATCGGCGCTTCTATGTCGACGATGCGGGAACCGGCAACACCGTCAATGCCAACCACCCCGTAGTGCGAGAATTCATTTTGAACGCGCTGCGCTATTGGGTGCTCGAGATGCATGTGGATGGCTTCCGGTTCGATCTTGCCTCCATTCTCGGTCGCGACGGTGCGGGACGCTTGCTGAGGAATCCACCACTGCTCGAGCAGATCGCTGAGGACCCGATATTGCGCGAGACGAAGCTAATCGCCGAAGCGTGGGACGCGGCGGGTGCCTATCAGGTAGGAAGCTTTTCGGAGCGGCGCTGGGCGGAATGGAATGGACGCTATCGTGACGATGTGCGCCGTTTCTGGCGCGGTGACGATGCGATGCTCGGAGCGTTCGCGAGCCGCATCTGCGGCAGTGCCGACATTTACGCGAAATCCGGCAAGGGGCCCGAGTGCAGCATCAATTTCGTCACCTGCCACGATGGTTTCACGCTCAGCGATCTCGTGAGCTTCCGGAACAAGCACAATCGAGCCAATGGCGAAGGCAATCGTGACGGCGCGAATGAGAATTTCAGCGACAACTACGGCGCCGAAGGCCACACCGGCGATCCGGACGTCGAGTCGGTACGGAAGCGCCAGATCAAGAACTTCTTGTTTACCCTCTTTGTGTCGCGCGGCGTTCCGATGCTGCTCGGCGGCGACGAATTTTGCCGCTCGCAGGGCGGCAACAACAACGCGTACTGCCAGGACAACGAGATCAGCTGGTGTGACTGGCGCTATCTGCAGCAGCATAGAGATATATTCCGGTTCGCCCGTGACATGATCGCGCTGCGCCGGGCACATCCGATTCTCGCCCGCGAACAGTTCTATACCGACGCGGACATTACTTGGTTCAATCCTTCAGGGGGCGCGCCCGATTGGGGCGATCCTGACGCGCGACAGCTTGCATGCCTTATTCATGACGGCATAGCGGATGCGCTGTACCTCATGTTCAATGCCGCCACGCAAACGTCCGCTTTTCAAGTTCCCGCATCACCCTGCGCCGGGAAATGGCGCGTCGCAGCGGACACAAATCAGGATGCCTCCTTCGACTCGTTGGTAGCCGGCCGCGGGGGAGTCTACGACGCTGCGTATCCCTACGTGGTGGGGTCGCGTACGAGCGTGCTCCTCGTGAACGATTTGAGCAGCGCGCCCAAGTAGCTCGCCGAATTTGCCAATCCAGCGCCTCCTCTCGATGCGATACGTCAGGTCTTGTCTTTTGGGACGGCTTTGTCATTCTGCAGCGCGATCTCGCGCTGTTCGCTTCGCATGAGCAAGATGAGGCGCGCGGGTGCAGGCGCGCAACTCTCGACGCGAGCGCCGTTCCATCTCGAGGCCACCGTGCGCGTGCTGCAGCGCTGACCCTCCAATAGGGCGGACGTCTGGGAGCAGGACCGTTTCGTCGAAGTGAACAAATGCGGCACGATCGACAACCCAGAGGTTCCCTGTTCCATCTCGCGCCGCGTGGTATACGCCCGCCGCGTTTCGCCGATCTGTTCGAGTCATTCGCGAGCGTGATTCCATTTCAGCAACTGAGTCTCGACGCTGGCGTGGCCATCGTAGTAGGTCTGGTGGAACGGTTTGGTGAACATCTCGAGTACGACGACCGTCGGTCGTGCGGCCTGAGTTCCAAGAAAGCCCAAGCGCGGCGCTATCTGGCCCGCGCCGTCCAATCAGGCGAGCTGACCAAAGCGGGAATCTCGAAGTGCACGACTGCGGGGTGCCAGCGGTGTCGCAACGTTGACTCCTGGGGAACCAATCGCCGGCGAGTAGCAGACCGAAGCCGGTCACTGCCAATGTGGCAGCTTGGGAGCAGGTCACGCCGGTCTTCGTGTTCCCACCGGATATCCGGCGCGTGATCTAGACGACCAATGCGATCGAGAGCTTGAAGATGCAGCTGCGCAAGATCATCAAGACGCGCGGTCACTCCCCGCACGAAGAGTCGGCGATCAAGCTGCTGTGGCTGGCACTGCGCAACGTGTTGAACAAATCCGAGCGCAGAGCGTTCGCCGGGAGACCGATTGAATGTTTAATCCGACTCGCACACAGAATTACGGATGCGCCCTCTCGATCCAACGGCCCAAATACCTCGCTGACAAACCAGGCATCGACATTCGCGAGGATCGCCAATGCCATTTCCTCCTTTCCAGCGGAAAGAAGTGGCAGAGGCTGACTTTTGACAACTTCGTGCGCGCTGTGATGCTAGTCATAGGCGCGCCCTCATGGACGAGTTCCCGAAAAAAGCTCGGCCACAAGCGCGATCGCGTCGGTTTTCTCGAATACGGTACACGTCATCGAAGCTCTTGCTGATGATCACAGGCCGAGCTCGGTAAGGCTTGGGTGATCGTCAGGACGTCGGCCGAGCGGCCAGTGGAATTTCCGGTCCGACTGCCGGAGCGGCATGTCGTTGATCGAGGCAAACCGCCGCTGCATCAGCCCCGCTTCGTCGAAGTCCCAATTCTCATTCCCGTACGAGCGGAACCAATGGCCACTATCGTCATGCCACTCATAGGCGAAGCGCACAGCAATGCGACTGCCGTCGAACGCCCACAGCTCTTTGATCAACCGATAGTTGAGTTCCCTGGCCCATTTGCGAGCCAGGAATTCGACGATCTGCTTGCGGCCCTCCGGAAACTCAACTCGATTTCGCCAGCGGCTGTCCTGCGTATAAACCTTGGATACACGCTCCGGGTCGCGGCTATTCCAGCCATCCTCAGCCATACGAACTTTCGCTATTGCGGTATCACGCGTGAAGGGCGGGACAAGAGCAATCATGGTTGCCTCCTTGCTAATATGCTTCGTTCTACTATAGACCGACTGGTCTGTGGTGACAGGCCACTGACTGGCTCTCCGAAGTGCCGGTGTTCAACGGGCTAGTGGCAGCTCGTATCTGCGTTCGCGCCAAGGGTTGCCGATACGCTAAACCCTATGCGTCGCAACCGCCGACTTTTTCAACCCAATCAGCCAGGAACGGACGTCGCTAACGATACAATCTGCAGCCTCTGGCGCCCGTATCAGTCGCGCTTTGACATGCGGCGCCAAGTGACGAACGTCACGCCATGGACCTGAAGCGAACGGACGAAATCGCCGATGTCAGGCCCAGGGACACGCGCCATCGGCCGCCTTTCCGGCGTGACCCCGTGCACCTCGATTTTACCGGCGCGCAACGCTGCCGCCACTTCAAGCCAATGTGGCTTGCACTGCTTGCGACCGCACGGCGCGTTCCACAATTCCTGATCCCCGACGTGACCCGCCGCGCGTGGCCCTGCAGTGATGTAACGCCTTGATGAGGGCACCAACAACCTGCGGTTTCACGACGTCATTGATCATATTGGCGATTTGCCGTCATCTTTTCCTGAATCTGCAGACGCTTGACGAAACCTCGACCACGCGAGCCAGCATGCTGATACCGACCACACAGCCGCTGGACTGGCGACGCGACTACAACGAGCAAACACCGAAGAAATCACTCGGCGAGCTGTCGCCCGCCTCTTGTGAGCCAGATGGCCGAAAAGGCGTTACAATAAGCCGGAAACACCAGATCCAACCGCTAATCAAAGCGGGAGACGTAGGTCGCAACCTAAGACCAGCCGCTGCATCCAACAGCTGTCTTTCAGCGAAATCAGGAGAATTAAAATGCTCACCTATGCGGTCATCGTTCTTGCTCTTGGTGCCATTGGCGGCTTGGTGCTCGCCTCTTATGTCCTGCGGGGGCGACTCGCGCCCTGGGCGTTGTCGCTGTTGCACGCCGGTCTGGGCGCCGCTGGCTTGCTTCTGGTCATTTATGCAGCTCTCACCACCGGCATTTCGCGTACTGCGCTGGCTGCGCTGGTCATTCTGGTGGTCGCCGCGCTCGGTGGGTTCTATCTGGCCTCCATCCATTTGCGTGGCCAGGTGGCGCAGCAAAAAGTCGTGCTTATCCACGCTGGCGCCGCGGTCATCGGATTCCTGACGCTGCTTGGTGCCGCCTTCGGCACATTTTAAGCTGTGAGTGAAACGATCCAATGCGACTCTTTGGCCATCCGATTCACCCGATGCTGGTCCACTTCCCCATCGTATTTTGGACCGTAGCCGTCGGCGCTTATGTTGCCAGCGCGGCAGGCGTTACCGAATTGGCTGCCGTGACCGCCAAATATGCCAACGGTGCCGGACTAACTATGGCAATGCTGGCGATGGCCGCTGGCCTTTTCGAGCTTCGCACCATCGACAGCAAGAGCGAAGCGATGCGGGTGGCCACTTGGCACATGATGATCATGGCGACGGCTTGGGTCTGTTTCCTGGTCGCATTGATGCTGTCGATATCGACTGAACTGGATCGTTCAATGGCGCGGCTTCCCGCCGCCGGCTGCGCCGTGTTGGGTTTCCTGCTGATGGGCGTTGGCGGCTGGTACGGCGGACGCCTGGTCTACGAGTTTGGGATTGCGGTAAAGGAACAGCCGAAGCCCTAATTGGTGTAGAAACAGAAATCCGCATTCGGGCCAGTCGATTCACTCCATAACATCTCTAGATGTGGGCTAATCCCGGCAGCGACGATCCTGACGCTTCGACAGAGCCGCGCCGCACGGTCGTCGTCGTGGTATAGACTTGCTGCCTCGCACAGCTCGACCAGAGTCCCGACCTACGTTTTCCGCATGGCGCGCTCTCCCGCATCGCCTGAAAACTCCGAATACCCGCGACTCTCCAAGCGCATGGGCGAACTCGGCCTGTGCTCACGGCGCGAGGCGGATCGCTGGATCACCAGCGGCTGGGTGAAAGTGGATGGCCAGGTGATCGACACACTCGGCGTGCGAGTGTCACCTGGTGCACACATCGAAATCGATCAGGCAGCGCGGGAACATCAGAACGGCCAAGTCACGGTCTTGCTACACAAGCCGGTGGGCTATGTATCCGGACAGGCTGAAGACGGCTACGAGCCAGCCATCGTGCTGGTCAAGCCTGAGAATCGCTGGGCAGCGGACCCCTCTTCAATACGATTCCAGCGTGAACACCTGCGTGCGCTGGCACCCGCCGGCAGACTGGACATCGACTCTACCGGGCTGCTGGTGCTCACCCAGGATGGGCGCGTCGCGAAGCAGCTGATCGGCGGGGACTCTTCCGTCGAGAAGGAATACCTCGTTCGCGTCGAAGGCAACCTCTCGGCCGACGGCATGAGGCAATTGCAGTACGGTCTGACGCTCGATGGCGTGCAGTTGAAGCCCGCACTTGTGTCATGGCAGAACGAGCACCAGTTGCGTTTCGTACTGCGCCAGGGCCGCAAGCGCCAGATCCGCCGCATGTGCGAGCTCGTGGGTCTCTACGTGACTGGACTGAAGCGTGTACGCAGCGGCAACGTATCGTTGGGTGGACTGCCGGTGGGCAAGTGGCGGTACTTGCGGCCGGACGAGAACTTCTGATTCCAGCGCACTGGCGCTTCACTCTGATAGCAAGTGAGCAGCACGACAGCGAACTCGTGGTGGCCAGGAGCCAGATCCTCAACTTGCGCGCAACCTCTACATGACGGGCAAGGGTTAGGTAGCGCGCGCGAGACGATTCCCGTGCTACCCGGTGAACTCACGCTGCTGAATCTGTTTCATCTTCGCGCAGTTGCAGGACTCGTTCAGTTTTTGACCTCGCAGCTATTCAGCATCACCTCGCTCGCCGAAACGCGGGCCTGCTTTGCGTATGCCGTAAGGCTGGCAGAAGGAGACCTAGACTCGCGAACCCTCTCGCTGTTGCGGCTCATGCCGGTCCCGGTCGCAACGCGGCTCAGATTGCGCCGACGTCGTGACGAGCCCATAGTGATCTGGCCTCAGGGCAACACCAATTGCCGTTCGGTTTTTGAGGTGCGACATGTCATTGGGAGCAATTCCGAGTTGGCTGTACAGCCGTGTCGGGATATGTACGTTCCGGAGGGATCGGCCTGGTAGTCGTGAGCATTATCGTTCTGGTGCTGATGGGAAGCATCTGACGCCAGATTCCTCGGCTTTCACAGCTTGAAAACTGTTTTTGAATGCGCGTTCGCCGTCGAGGCACATTTGGTCAGTCATCTGCTGGACGATGCCGGCATCGCGAACCAAGTGCTTGGTGAGTATCTGCAAGGCGCTGCG
Organism: Steroidobacteraceae bacterium; assembly: GCA_039929265.1. Taxonomy (GTDB): domain Bacteria; phylum Pseudomonadota; class Gammaproteobacteria; order Steroidobacterales; family Steroidobacteraceae; genus ZC4RG30. The sequence continues at coordinate 16,052 of JBDSRN010000125.1, forward strand.
GGTGAATTGCCGGTGGGCAGATTGGTTCGTGTGGTTGTCCCTGATGAGAACGCGGACGCTGCGTGCGCGCTTATCGCAGCGTGGGAACAGACGGCACCGTTGGGGTTCGCTGACCCTGACGATGCGTCGTCGCCTGCAGACTTCTCTCGCAGGGGATCGTGGCTGTTCTGGCTGGCAGGCCTGTTTGTCGTCGTAGCGATGCTGACCCAGTTTGCGGCTCGTCCCTGACCAGTTCAATAAACGCCTCTGGCGTATAGTATTGAGGAGTTTCAGCGTCTTCCAATCGCAGTCAAACATTGCGCAGCGGTGGCACCGGTGTGGTTCGTGGCGCGAACAGAGGCTTCGTACTGACACAGTGCGGCGTCCGCTTTGCGCATGTTGGGCTGAGGTGAACGGGCAGGAGAGTCGGGTTCCACACCTGGCGCAGGCTTCAGGCGTACTGGCGCATGGCCCGCGAAGACAGGTTTCGGGCAAATATGCCGGCAGGCCGCGGCAGGGCAGGTACCGTCGTGATCTGTCGCTGCGCGACGCCATCCAAGCTCTGCCAAAAGCACCGGGCTGAAATATTGATGTCCCCGAATTCAGCCCGGCAAAGCGTCTCGCGGCTCTGTTGATTTTAGACGCGGCAATATGAATACCTCTGCAACAGGGAGCTTGCGTATGGCAGCCTTCGAAGCTAGCGCGTTGATTGCCGCTGATACGGAGCAAATTTGGGGGATCCTTACGGATCCAGTGCTCCTGGCAGGCAGTGACCTGGGCATCACGCGGCTGGAAGGCACAATTCAGGGGGGCGGTCGGATTCGACTTTGGTCAGAGGTCGCGCCGGGCCGCGCCTTTGCTCTGCGGGTTGGAGTCTTTGACAGGCCGTGCAGAATGACGTGGGAAGACCGGATGCCTCTGGGGCTATTCAAAGGCGTTCGAACATTCACCCTGACGCCCGAGGGAAAAAACGTTCGCCTTCTTGTTCGCGAGGAGTTCAGCGGTCTGATGGCCCCGTTGATCGCGAAGTCGATGCCCGACCTGACGCCTTCGTTCCGCAAGTTTGTCGACGGGGTAAAGTCTTTGGCGGAGCGACGCGCATGATCAAGAGGCAGGTCACCGCAGGCGCTGAACCTCATTCAGTTTAGCAAAATCGCCGGGCCAACGGGCCAGCGCACTACATGCACTAGGTTTTAGCCGCGCCCGTCCTGCGTAGCAGGTCCTGCAGCGCATCGAATGAAACAGGCTTCACGAATCGCTCATCAAAATGAACTACATCAGCATCCCGATTCGGAATGACTTCACCAAATCCTGACACCGCGACGATTCGCCCTACACTGACTCCGGAAGTACGCAGCCGTCGGGCCACCTCCGCACCGTTCATTACCGGCAATCCGATGTCGAGTAGAATCAAATCGAACTTCTCGCTCGCTGCCATCTCGAGGGCATCGTAAGCGCCATACACCGACACCACACTGTGACCGGACCCCTCCAGCAAGTGCTGCAGGGTATCTGCGGCGTCCTTGTTGTCATCGACAATCAGCACGCGCAATTGCCGTGTCGAACCCGTTGCGGCGACCCCGGCAACCTGTCTGCCGCTGTCCACCGGAGCGGCAGTGTGCAGCGGCAACCAGACGCGGACCGTCGTACCGCAATTCAATCCGTCGCTCGCAAGATCGATCCTGCCGCCGTGCAATTCCACCAGTCTCTTGACGAGCGTCAGTCCGATTCCGAGTCCGCCGCGGGCCTGACTCAGGGATTCCGGGGCCTGCGCGAACAGATCAAAAACCTTGGGGAGCACCTCGGCGGCAATGCCGATACCGTCGTCGCGCAACTCGACCAGCACCTCGTTGTCACGACGGACCGACTTCAGCCGCAGGGTTCCTCCCTCGGGTGTGTACTTGGCAGCATTGCTCAACAGATTCCCGAAGATTTGCAGCAGACGCAACCGATCCGCAAACACCATCAGCAATGGATCGATATCCTCGATGACCTTGTGATGTCGTTCTCTGACCAGCGGATCGATTTCCTGAAGCGAGTCACTCAGCACCTCCGCCAGAGACCACTCGGCAGGCTGCAGGTGAATGCGCCCACGACTGACTCGCGACACGTCGAGCAGGTCATTCACCAGGCGTGAGAGCTGGCCGACCTGACGCGACATCCCGTCCACCAGCCGAGTGAGCAACGCTTGTGGCACGCCCTTGCGACCCAGTAGCGTTACCGCGTTCGTGAGCGCCGCGAGCGGGTTACGCAACTCGTGTCCCAGCATGGCGAGAAATTCATCCTTCTGCCGGTCCTGGGATCGCAGTTCTGCATTCAGACTCGAGGCCTCCGCGCGCGCGGCTTCCACCGCCATGGCAAGGGCTTCAAACCGGACGACCATCTCGCGCGCATTCGCAGCTTGCGCCAGCGCGATTCCTGTCATGTGTTCTGCGGCGAAAAGCGCTGCCAGTATCGGCATGAAGCTCTGAAAAGGTGCCGGATCCGGCGAGTTGCCCCGCTGCGACAACGCCACGAGCACCACCGGGGGCTGAACTATCGCGATGGCTGCACGCAGTTCGCCCGGCGGAAACTCCACTTCATCACGGAGCAAAGTTTCCTGCGAGCAACGCTTTAGAAGAGTGCGCAAGGAGAGTCCACCGCGCACGGTTTGTGGGAATCCAGGTGCCGGCAGCAAAGCCCCGACTTCCGGATCGCGAACGAACAGCAGAAGTTCTTCGGCGCCCAGGTGGACCGCCAGTGCTCGAGCCGCGGCGGGGCGCTCTTCAATGTTGCAGAGTCGAGCGACCAGTTCGAGGGTGTTGACGGACGACAATGGCTAATCCGGGAACACGCACACAACCGCGGTGCAATTATGAAAACCTCCAAACTGCCCTTCTGCTCTGGCAATCTGGCCATAGGTGTTGCACCCGATGAATTTTACCGGGTCAAGCATGGCCGCGCACGCCTGCAGTTCCGTTGCGAACTCGTTGCCCAGCCGCAGGCGCGTCGCGACGCAATCGAAGACAACCGCCGCGGCGGGCTTCTGACCCTGGATGCCCTCCAAAGCGTGCCGGGTAGCCTGCTCTGCTGCCAGCGTCGCGGAACGGGCAGTGGTCTTCATGATATGCACTACCGATCCCGAAGGAACAGGCGCGGCACACGCTACCGAGCCGTCCTCGTTGACACCGAGCGGCACGCGCAATCGATAGTTGTCGGCTTGCTTGATTCCGATGATGTTGTTGAAAAAGAAGGGCAGTGGATCGTCTCGGTTCCAGCTCTGGCCGCTGGAGTGGGCGTACTCCTCGAAGGCCTCAACCGCCGGTGCGCCGTTCAAGCTGATCAGCTTCATTCCATCCGCTTCAGTGACTCTAAGGGACGCGCTGCCCGGTACCCAACCATGCGACACGCCAACTCCGATGGGATGCACCGACCGGATTTGCAGTGCGACCACGGCATTCGCGGCTGCTACACGTCCGGCGAAGACATGTGTGCTCTGGAAGCGACCGTCGTCGCCGGCCCCGCCACCGAAGAACTTGTAATTTCCTCCGGTCGCGATGGTCAACTCCTCGATGACGGTGTCGGCGTTGCCTGCGAGTGCATCAGTCATGACCAAGGCCGCGTGATAGGGCAGGGCCTTGGCCCGATCGTGCGTGAACATGGCGGCAACGTCGCGTGCTGCCGTTGCAGCATCTTCTGAAATATTGCGGCCCAGACCCACCGAGAAACTCATCCGGTCGGAGCGAAATGCCATCACGGAAATGCCGCCCACACCTTGCGCGGATTCCGTGAACTCGCCCGCGGATGACGAGCCGACAATGACCTCCGTGCCGCACGTATCCGCCAATGCGCACAGCAGATCGTGATAGCGATGCTGCGCAGACGCAAAGACGATGAGCGCGTGTGCCGCTTTGCCGTCAAAGGCTGCCCGTATCCTGGCGCCGAGCTCATGTCCGGCGCGTGCGCTGTCGAGTTCGGAAGTAAAGGCGGTGATGGCTTCGGTCATCGCGGCTCCTCTGGAAAAGTTTGCCGCAGTCCGTAGTCAGCCTCGGTTGACGATCCACTGATCATACGGTTGCGGTGCCCGAAATTTAACCGGTGCAGGCGGCGGATGGTAGTGCGCAAACTGGACGGCCGGGACGGCGGTCGTGACGGTAAAGCAAAATCAATGGGCAATCTGTGCCGTGCGCAGAACGGCCGGCCGCGAGGCTGCCCGCAGCTTCTACGAATCGCTGTTCTCCAACCTGACGGACAGTCAATGGCGGAGTGTGCGCCACCTGTACGGCACCGACTTTCTCGTCGATAAATCGATCTGGAGCGGTCGCGCTGATCGGCAGGTCAGACGCCATGATCGTCTGCAAGGACGTTTTGCAGTTGAGCGACGAGGAGTCGCGCCGGTTGAAGCGCTGGATGATCCGCACGCAGGTCGAAGCGGCCAGCATGGCCAGGTGAGAACTGGCAGCACGTCGATATCCTTGCCGGGCAGCAACCTGATCCCGGGTCAGAACACCCAGGCAGCCAGCATTCCCAGCCCCGCGCATGTCAGTATCACTTCGATCACATTGCGTCGGTAGCGAATCAGCGCGACGGCAGCCGCCAGCGCGATGAATGCAGACCGCGCATCGAACGGGCCACCGAAGCCCTGTGGCCAAAGCACATGCCAGGCAAAGAACAGCGCGAGACTTGCGATCACGCCGACCACTGCTGCCGTGATGCCGGTCAGCGGTGCGGTGAACTTGAGATCGTTGTGGGTGGACTCGACCAGTGGTCCGCCCGCAAGGATGAATACGAAAGACGGCAGGAAAGTGAACCAGGTCACCACAACCGCTGCCACCAGCCCTGCCAGGAACAGGCTGTCGGTGCCGAAAAACGCCTGCAGGTAGCCACCCACGAATGCGACGAACGCTACGACCATGATGAGTGGACCTGGCGTGGTCTCACCCAATGCCAGTCCGTCGATCATCTGCACCGGGCTCAGCCAGGCATGATCCACCACGGCACCCTGATACACGTAGGACAGTACCGCATAGGCACCGCCAAACGTAAGCACGGCCGCCTTGCTGAAGAACCAGGCCATCCGGGACAACGCATGTTCTGTGCCGTAAAGACTGACCAGCACCAGCATTGATGCAAGCCACAAGGCAATGCCCGTCGCCGCCACGACGAGCAGCGTGCGCCAGCGGAACTGCGCATGCGGCGGCGCTGGTGTGTCGTCGTCGATGATCGCTGGAGGACCCTGGTCCGGAAAGCTGTCATGCCCGGCACTGGCCCGGAGCCACTCCGGCCGCAGCCGTCCGCCGGCGAAACCGGTCAGCCCCGCCAGCGATATGATCAATGGAAACGGCAGCGTGCCGGACGCAATAGCGAGGAATGACGCCAGCGCGATTACCCAAAGGAAGGGGTTCTTCAGCGTGCGGGATCCGATGCGATGCGCTGCCTGCACGACAATCGCGGTGACGGCCGGCTTGATGCCATGGAAGATGCCTGCAATCAGTGGCACGTCGCGGTAGGACATGTAGATCCACGACAAGCCGATGAGGATCAGCAGCGAAGGAAGCACAAACAGCACGCCAGCCACAATGCCGCCCCAGCTGCGATGCATCAGCCAGCCGATATAGGTGGCGAGCTGCTGGGCCTCGGGACCCGGCAGAACCATGCAGTAGTTAAGGGCATGCAGAAAGCGCTTCTCGGAGATCCAGCGCCTGCGCTCCACCAGTTCCTGGTGCAGGATGGCGATCTGCCCCGCCGGACCACCGAAACTGATGAATCCCAGCCGGAACCAGAAGCACAGCGCCTGGCCGAATGGAACCACATTGCCAGCCGCTGTCGCAGGCATCACCGCTTCTTCCCTCGGACGTATCGGACCGCGTGGTCCAGAGTTTCCGCTTTCGGCTGCAGCAAGGAACCGCAATGCTTGCACGGTCATCTTTTCCAGCAATGCTTTCAAGGACGGAATCGTGACGGTCCTGCTGCCTCAGAAAGCGCCCGTGCCTCTGCTCGAGGTGGCGGCGACCCAGAAGATTGCGGTCCATCTCGAGACATTGATCTTGGCCCATCCGCTCCGAGGACCGCTTCGCGTTCGAGCTCGATCCATTCCGCCGCCGCTGTCTGCTGCATGGGCAGGATGAGGTTGCACTGACGCTGACCCAAGGCGATGGGATCTCCAATACGAAGCGGAGGTGGCACTACAACGCCCATGACAACGCCCATGGAACGCTCTCGTCGCAGAAGCCGACGGTGAACTCCGCCCATGCAGTTCAGCAGGCACGAATGAGCGCAGGATTTGTCGTAACGACCAAAATGTATACACAGTGCATACAAGCTGCGAGCTGACGCACCCGTCAGACGCTGCGCTAATGCAGATTGGGGGCGTTTCGACGCTGAGCGGGCGCCACGCCATTTCAGGAGGCGCAGGACGCCGTCCTGTTGTGTGGCCATTTGTGCAACAGAAAGTGGCGTCCGGGGAGATGCCCCTGCCAAGGGGCTGCCTGCAGGGCTGGCTTTGAGCCCTTGGCAGGCCTGAAGTGTCCGGCGCATTTTTTAACCTGCCTGTATACAGTTCCTTGATGATTGAATGCACTTGAGCCTAAGATCGAAAATCATGTTTACCATTTGTAGTCCGGATTTACGTCAATGAGCCGCTTTGTCGAGATACTGGAAGTGGGCCCGCGCGATGGGCTGCAAATGGAGAAGCCTCCTTTCCCCACGGCGAAGAAGGTCGAACTGATCAAGCGATTCCTCGATGCAGGAGTTCGTCGGATCGAGGTTTCGAGCTTCGTCAATCCCGTCAAGGTGCCCCAGATGGCGGACGCGGAGGCAGTAATGGAAGCGATCCGGATGTACGAAGGAGCGTTTTTCACGGGGTTGGTCCTCAACCGCAGAGGACTGGATCGAGCGATTGCTGCCGGCTGCAACGAGATCGGCATGGTGATTGTTGCCAGTGAGACCTTCAATCGTCGCAATCAGGGTTCCAGCATTGCCGAGTCTGTAGATGCATGGAGCGACATTGCCCGTGTGGCCGCCGCAGCGGGTGTACGAGCGCAGATCACCGTATCCGCTGCATTTGGATGCCCGTTCGAAGGGGAAGTACCTGTTGAACGGGTCTTGGATATTGCGCAACGCGTGGCTGAGGCGGATCCGTATGAGATCTGCTTTGCGGACTCCATCGGCGTGGGTGTGCCGACGCAAGTGAGTGAAATCGTGTCGCGGGCGCGCCATTTGCTACCCACGACGAGAATTCGCGGCCACTTCCACAACACGCGCAACACTGGAATCGCCAACGCGTGGGCGGCAGTAGAAGCCGGTGTAACTGCGCTCGATGCCAGTATCGGCGGTATTGGTGGTTGTCCGTTTGCGCCAGCAGCAACCGGCAATATTCCGTCCGAAGATCTCCTCTACATGTTGCATCGAGCCGGCATCCAGACCGGGATATCACTGGCCCGAATGATCGACATTGCCCGCTGGATGGAACTGCAGTTGGGTCATTCCGTTCCCGGCGCGCTCATCAGGGCCGGCGATTTTGCGCCGGTGGCGGCGGCGTGAGCGCAGGTTGCCCACATCGATGCATTTCCAGCAAATCATTCAAGAGAGAAACTCATGTCCTATCGTCTGGGTGTTGACGTCGGAGGCACTTTCACGGACTTGCTGCTCGTCAACGAATCGAGCGGCGAAGTATGGTCAGCGAAGGTATCGAGTACTCCAGCGGATCAATCGATTGGTGTGCTCGACGGCATCGCTCGAGTCTGCGAGCAGGCAGGTGTGGATCCGACGCTCATTGATCACGTCATGCACGGGACGACCGTTGCAACGAACACTGTGCTCACCGGTACCGGTGCGAAAGTGGGGCTGGTAACGACCGTCGGCTACAGGCAGGTGCTGCAGATTGCGCGCTCGTATGTCCCTGGCGGCCTGGGTGGCTGGGTCATCTACAATAAGAGTCTGCCTCTCGCGCCTTTGGCTTGCACGATCGAAGCAGAGGAACGCATCAGCTCCAAGGGCGAGGTGATCACCAGGCTCAATGAGGCGGCACTGCGCGAAAGCCTGCGTAACCTGAAGGCGCAAAACATTGAAGCTTTGACGGTGTCGCTCATCAACTCGTTCGCCAACGACTCGCACGAAAAGCGCATCGCCCAGATCGCAAAAGAGGAACTGCCCGGAATTCCGGTTTCATTGTCCTGCGATGTCGTCCCAGAAATGCAGGAGTACGAACGCACCGTCACCACGGTCGCCAATTCCTATGTCCGTCCGCGAGTGGAACGCTATGTCCACAACCTCACGGAGAAGCTTCGGGTCACGACGAACAACGTTGAGCTTCACATTCTTCGTTCTGATGGTGGCTTGGCATCCGCCGCGTCTTCCGAAGAGTTTCCAGTCAACCTGCTCATGTCGGGGCCTGCTGGTGGGGTGACTGGTGCGGTATGGGTTGCCATGCAGTCCGGCTTCCCGAACCTGTTGACACTTGACGTTGGCGGCACGTCCACTGACGTGGCGCTGATCCAGGACGGCGCGCCGCGCCTGCGTCGGGAGACTACCGTCGGGGACGTCACGGTGCGCGCGTCTTCCGTGGATATCCGCACTGTTGGAGCAGGGGGCGGTTCGATTGCGCATGTTCCGCAGTTGACCAAGGCGCTGCGCGTTGGTCCCCAAAGCGCGGGTGCGGATCCGGGGCCTGCTGCTTACAAGAAGGGCGGCAGCGAGCCGACAGTGACGGACGCGATCGTCGTTCTGGGATACCTTCCAGAAATGCAACGCTTGGGCGGAACGATCGAGTTGGATCGTGATGCGGCTCGCATCGCCGTCTCCAAGGTAGCAACGTCACTTGGGCTGTCTGTCGAAGACGCCGCACTTGGCATCTACAACATCGTCAACGAGAACATGGTCGGAGCGCTTCGTCTCGTGTCCGTGGAGCAGGGCCACGATCCGCGTGACTACGCATTGATGGCCTTCGGTGGTGCAGGGCCTCTGCATGCGAATGCGCTCTCACGTCTGGTTGGTTCCTGGCCTTCCGTCATTCCACCCGGTCCTGGTGTGTTGTGTGCTCTAGGCGATGCAACGACGGCCATTCGTGACGAGCGTGCACGCACGCTGGTGCGCGGATTCCGATCGCTCAATCCGTCCGAGTTGATCGCCATTCTCGCGACTCTGGGCGCAGATGCTGCCCGGAGCCTGATGAAAGACGACGTGAAGGAATCAGACATTCGCACGACCTATGACGTGGATGTTCGCTACAAGGGACAAGCGCTGCGTCTGACCATTCAGGTGGATCCGGCAGAACTCAGTGCGCGCGGACTTGCACCAATATCCGAAAAATTCGACAGCGAGCACAAACGGATGTTCACGTTTGCTCTGCCTCTCGAGCACGAGATAGTCACACTGCGGGCAACCGTGCGTGGCAAAGGCGCCGAGCTTAGACGCCCGCTGTTGGCGCCCAAAGGTCGCAACGCTGCGGCGGCGATCGTCGGCACGCAGCGCGTTTACATGGACGGCAAGCACATTGAAGCCAATGTGTACGCACGAACGAAGCTGGCCAACGGCAACGTGATCCCTGGGCCTGCCATTGCGATTGAAATGGACTCCACCAGCGTCATTCTGCCGGGCCACGCTGGTCGCATAGATCACGTCGGAAACATTCTGATTTATCCAGAAGGCCACAAGGGCCTGGACTCGCAGGAGTAACTCGTACATGACCGCGCGCATCATTCAGGCGAATACCGTTTCTTACAAGATCGTCGAGATCGACACCGTCACCATCGACATTATAGAAAGCGCTTTGCGCAATGCGCGCTATGAGATGGACACAGTGTTGTTTCGCACTGCCATGTCGCCCGGCATTCGCGAACAACACGACGCCTTTCCGATGATTGCGAATGCCGACGGCAAAATGGTCGTCGGTCAATTCGGCTCCTTCATCTGGGGCTTCATGGACGGGTATGACGGGACAGTCGAGGAAGGCGACATCTTCTTCACAAACGACCCGTACTCGGTAAAGGGGGCGGTGAGCCATGCCAATGACTGGTTGATGCTGATGCCGGTGTACAAGGACGGACGCATTCTCGCCTGGGCGGCAATGTTTGGTCACATGACTGATATAGGTGGAAAAGTTCCTGGTTCGATGCCCACCAACGCAAGGCAGATCTACGAAGAAGGTATTCTCGTACCGCCGATCAAGATGTTCCGTGGCGGCCACATACAGGAAGACGTTCTGAAGATTCTGCTCCACAACTGCCGCCTACCCGACTGGAACTTGTCGGATTTCAACGCCATCGTGGCCTCGCTCCGCACCGCTGGCCTACGATGTTCGGAGATTGCAGGGCGCTTCGGCGATGACGTTTTTTACTCGGCCTGCGATCAGATGTTGGCGCGAAACAAGCGCGCCATGCGTGAGCTCATCCGCCGCACCGTGCCCGAAACCAAGCAGACCTTTGAGGACTACTTGTGCGACGACGGCCTCAACATGGGTCCGTACAAGATTGCCTGTGCCATGTGGCGCGAAGGCGATAAGTGCATCTTCGACTTCGCCGGAACCGATCCCCAGTCGCAGTCATCGATAAACTTCTTGTTGAACGAAGAAATGTTCAAGATGTTTGCGGGCATCTACATGATCATGGTGTTTGACCCGCAGATTCTGTTCAATGACGGATTCTATGACCTGATGGAGGTGCGCATTCCGCATGGATCGTTGCTCAAGCCGCAGAAGCCCGCTGCTCTGTCCTGCCGAACACACGCGCTCGGGCGGATTTTCGACGTGTTGGGAGGGTTGCTCGGTCAGGGTGCACCAGAGTTCCTCTGCGCTGCGGGATTCTCTGACAGCCCCCATCTGATGTACTCGGGTTACGACAAAAACGGCGAGTGGTACCAATTGTTCCAGATCACCTTCGGTGGAATTCCTGGCAAACCTTTCGGCGACGGCCCAGATGGCCACTCGCTGTGGCCCGGATTCACAAATGTTCCCAATGAGTTCCTGGAGAGCTACTTTCCGCTTCGGATTGAGACTTACGAAACCATTCCCGACTCCGGTGGAGCAGGCAAGAACCGCGGTGGCAACGGGCTGCGAATCGGCTATCGCTTCCTGGAGCCTGGCGAAATCTCGATTCACGACGACCGCTGGCTCACCTACCCCTGGGGTGTAAACGGTGGTGAACCAGGTCTGCGCAGCAAGAAAACCTTGCTGCGCGCTGACGGCTCGCGGGAACAGCTGGGTGCCAAAGTCGACCACGTAAAAGTTGAGGTAGGCGATTTGTTGCTGGCGGATACCTGGGGCGGCGGCGGTTGCGGAGATCCTTACGAGCGTGAAACGGATCGGGTGCTATTCGATGTACAAGCGGGTCTCGTTACCGTCGAGGGCGCCACTCGCTACGGCGTGGTGATCAGGAATGGCGCAATTGATGCTGCGGCGACACTGGTTTTGCGGAAACAACTGAGTGCTTCGCGTGGCGAACCCCGACTTTTCAATCGAGGCTTCACATCGATCGAGGAGCTCAGAGCCCGCTGCCTCGCCGAAACTGGTCTGCCGCCTCCTTCTTCTCCGGAATTCCAGATCAGGCGGCCGCCTCCTCCTCCGGTGACCGCTTCAAGACAGATCACTGCGTCGACTGGAAACTGAAAATGAGGATAAACGACTTCAAGGACGGCCCGCTCTCAGATTTGCGAGTCATTGAACTGGGAACCCTTCTGGCTGGTCCTTTCTGTGGTCAGCTGCTCGGCGACATGGGTGCAGAAGTGATTAAAGTCGAACCCCCTGGGGCCGGAGACCCTATGCGCAACTGGGGGCACGCAAAATTCAACGGCAAATCGTTGTGGTGGCCGGTCGTTGCACGCAACAAGAAGGCTGTCACGCTCGACCTGCGGCAGAAGGAAGGTCAGGAGCTGTTGAAAGAGCTAGTTGCGCAAGCTGATTTCCTGATCGAGAACTTCCGTCCCGGCACAATGGAGAAATGGGGTTTGGGCTGGGGCGAGCTCTCCCGTATCAATCCGCGACTCATCATGATCAGAGTATCCGGATATGGGCAATCAGGTCCGTATGCGAAACGTGCCGGGTTTGGCGCGATCGGTGAGGCGATGGGCGGCATGCGCTATGTTGTCGGCGATCCTTCGACACCGCCGTCGAGGATGGGCATCAGCATCGGCGACTCGCTTGCTGCGACATTTGCCTGCCTGGGGGCTCTGTCAGCTTTGCACTGTCGCGAGAAGACCGGCGAAGGTCAGGTTGTCGATTCAGCGATCTATGAAGCCGTGCTCAACATGATGGAATCTCTGGTAACGGAGTACGACAAAGTCGGATATGTCCGGGAACGGACCGGCGCGATCCTGCCGAATGTCGCGCCCTCCAACGTATATCCCACCAGTGACAACGCAATGGTGTTGATTGCGGGAAATCAGGATACGGTGTTCCGACGCTTGGTCGATGCCATGGGTCGGCCGGATTTGGCATCTATGCCAGAGTATGCGACCCATGTGGCGCGAGGGGCGCACCAGGGGCAGCTCGATGCACTCATTGGGCAGTGGACAATGTCGAAGACCTGCGAGGAAGTATTGGCGCTGATGGAGCAATTCGGGGTTCCCGCTGGTCTGATCTATCGCGCGCCGGAGATGCTCGACGATCCGCATTTCAAGGCGCGCGAGACTATCGTCTCAATACCGCATCCTGATTTCGGCGAGATCCGGATGCAGAACGTGGCGCCAAGACTTTCTGCTACACCCGGTCGCATTCGCTCACCCAGCCCGCAACTGGGTGAACACAATGATGAGGTCTACCTCAAGTTGCTGCAGGTGACGGCGGATCGGTATCAACGGCTCAAGGCAAGCGGTACCATTTAGTCTTGACCATGATCTCGTCGGCTTCACAGGGCGAAATTCTGGAGCGTGCCAATCAGCAGCGCGGGTTTGAGGGTCGGTTGGTGCCCGGAAAGCGGCCGGCTCTGCTGATCGTCGACTTCGTGAACGCCTACCTGCAGCCGAGTTCGCCGTTGTACGCGGGGGTGGAACATGCGCGCGATGCGTGTCAGGTGCTGTTGCAATCCTGTCGTGCAGCGAGGATCCCAGTGATCCATAGTCGTGTCGCGTATCACGAAGGCGGGCGTGACGGCGGGATCTTCTTTCGCAAAATACCTGCCCTGACAATATTTGAGAATGGAGCCGCACCGGAACTTGCCGGCTTTGCGGAGGGACTGGAGCCCGGGCCAGAGGAGGTTGTCATTACCAAGCAGTACGCGAGTGCGTTCTTCGCCACTGCACTTGCCTCGATGCTGTCCGCCAGCTGCATCGATACGCTGATCATTGCGGGCGTATCGACAAGCGGTTGTGTTCGTGCGACTGCCGTGGATTGTTGTCAGCACGGCTTCATCCCGCTTGTTGTACGAGATGCCGTGGGTGATCGCGCAGTACAGCAGCATGAGTCGAACTTGTTTGATATTCAGTCCAAGTATGGCGAAGTGATTACTCTGGGCGACGCTCGCAAATACATATCCCTTACAATGTGTGAGAGGAATGAGGCCGCGCACAGCTGACGTCGCTGAAGAGGCTTTGCGGTTCCTGACCTTGATGTATCATCGTTTGGCTGCGAAGCAGAACGCTCTCGCATGGATGTAATTTCCATATTGGCCAGTGACCGGAGGCTCAAGCGTCCAATGCGTGCTGTCGATTTGGCCTATGTAGCGGTCCGGAATGGTATTTTACATGGCAAATATAATGCGGGAATGCGCCTGACCGAGAATGAGCTGGCGCGCGATGCGGGAGTCAGCCGTACGCCGATCCGCGAGGCGTTGCGTCGATTGCACGTTGAAGGCCTGGTCCACTTCGAGCCGAACTACGGCGCAGTGGTGGCGTTGTTCAGTATTGACGATGCCGCAGAGATGTTTGAGCTGCGATCGGTGCTTGAAGCGATTGGTGCCCGACGTGCTGCCGAACGTGCCTCGCCCGCGGCCATCGCCGAACTTCGCGAACTTGCGGAGCAACAAATTCTCGAATCACGTCAACGCAAGGGCGACTATCTCGCACGAATTTCGCAATTGAACGACAGATTCCATCGCTCGATTCAATCTGCGGCCGCCAGTCCACGACTGGAACGAGCCTTGGCCGGGTTGATCGACACGCTGCTCATTCTCCGGACGTTCGGGCAGTACACTAGAGCTGAGCTGATACGCAGTGCTGACCAGCACCTGGAACTTGTGCATGCGTTCGAGGCGCGTGATCCCATCTGGGCACATGGTGTGATGGGCGCTCATATTCTGGCGGGACGAGCGACGTATTTGCGTAGCTACAGATTGTCAAACTCTGTAGAGAACAAGAAGTATTGAATGCCAGCTGCGGAACGCCGGGCAAGCACTGCGCCCGAGTGACCGCTCGTTGAAATGACAAGACCGAGATGGCAAAAATGCGTTCCTTGAGCGTGCCCGCAAGGCATTGCTGCTTCGAGGATTGCACTTCAAGGTAGTGATCAGGGACGGCGCTCGAGGTCGCGGGAATCATGGTCAGCTCAATAGGCTCACTTGTGCGCAATCGGTTTGTCGGTGAAGAGGTAGTCCTTCAGTTCCTTCGAGAAGGAAGGATCCTTGCGACGAATCCATTCCAGAACCATCGAGGCATGCTCCTTTTCTTCATCACGGTTGTGTTCAAGAATCGCCTTGAGATCGGCATCGTTGCAAGCATCAGCGCGCTGGTTGTACCAATCCACCGCCTCGAGCTCTTCCATCAACGATACGATTGCACGATGCATATCGCGCGTTTCAACCGACAGCTCTTCGATTGGTTCGTGATAGCCGGCACTCGACATGTCCTTTCTCCGAAAGTTAGCTAAAGCGGATAGAGTTACGCGGTCGACATCAAACGGAAGTAAGGCAGTGCACAGCAAATTGATCTTGCCTTACCGGCAATGACAAAGCCCAGACAAGCCAAGGCATCCGCGGCCATGTGCAGAAAGGCGCCGCGGATGTTGAGATCGTGATCACCGCCTTTCATGAACAGCAGCGCGGTCTGGGGATTGACCACAATGTCGATACTCGCTACCAGCATGATGGTGGCACCATCGACACTGGATAGCGCGAACTCCCATTCAAGCATGGCTTGCGGTGTCTTGCTACACACTTCCGCCACGCGCAGGGTGCAGTTGATGCTCAGCTGGCCTTGGTACCTATGCAGCACTTCGAGAACAGTCTGCTTTCTGGATTTCCGCAGCTCGCGCTGCGCTCGCAGCCGCAGATTACGGAATTGGCAGCGTCCAGCCTGGAGCAGGCTCTGTAGCTGGATTTCTCTCACAATCCATGTCGCATTGGCGAAGGCGCTCGGTTGAGGGACCGCTCGACCGCCGTGCGTTGAGGCAAAGGAGATCAGGATGACCACGCGCGCACACGCCACCGAGAGATTCAAGGACTTGTTCACGCCCAAGCTGATCTCTGTGCTGCGCGAAGGCTACGGTCGGCGCGACCTGACTGCCGACGCCATCGCCGCACTGACGGTGGCGATCGTGGCGCTGCCGCTGTCAATGGCAATTGCCATTGCCTGCGGCGCGGAACCCCAGCGTGGACTGTACGCGGCCATTTTCGGCGGATTTGTGGTGTCGGCCCTGGGCGGCAGCCGCCATCAAGTGGGTGGGCCGGCCGGTGCATTCATTGTGCTGGTGGCGGGCACCATCGCCACCCACGGCATCGGCGGGCTGCTGACCGCCACGCTACTTGCCGGCATCATCTTGGTGTCGGCCGGCTATCTGCGGCTCGGAACGTATATCCGTTACATTCCTTATCCCGTCACGGTCGGGTTCACGGCCGGCATCGCGGCCATCATTTTCGCAAGCCAGATCCGCGACCTCCTGGGGCTGAAACTCAGCGCGCCCGAGCCCGCGGCCCTGCTGCCCAAGTTGGAGGCCCTCAACGCAGCATTGTTTACCTTCACACCGGCTGCAATCGGCGTTTCGCTGCTCACCATCTTGATCATCGTCGGGTTCCGGGCGTGGCGCCCGCGCTGGCCGAACCTGTTGGTCGCAGTCGTCACCGCGTCAGTGCTGGTCGCGTTGCTCGGACTTCCGGTGGACACTATCGGAACGCGCTTTGGGGGCATCCCGCGGACACTGCCGGCGCCGTCGCTACCGATCTTCAGCTGGCCCGAGGCGATGTCTCTGCTGCCCGTTGCGATTTCATTCGCGCTGCTTGGCGCAATTGAGAGCCTGCTGTCGGCGGTGGTGGCGGACAGCATGACTGGCCGACGGCACCGCTCCAATTGCGAGCTCGTGGCGCAGGGCTTCGCCAACATCGCAAGCGCGATGTTCGGCGGATTGTGCGTGACGGGCACGATTGCGCGAACTGCGACCAATGTGCGCTCCGGTGCGCACGGACCGGTGGCCGGCATGCTGCATTCGGTTTTCTTGCTGGCATTCGTACTATTTGCGGCACCGCTCGCGGCGTACGTGCCGCTGGCGGCGCTGGCCGGCGTGCTGGCCACTGTCGCGTGGAACATGGCAGAAAAGCACGCGTTCGGGACGTTGCTGCGCAGTTCACATGCCGACGCAGTTGTGCTGCTGGCCACGTTCGGTCTGACAGTATTTCGCGACCTCACTGAGGGCATAATCGTCGGCTTTGCGCTCTCCGCGCTGCTGTTCATCCACCGCATGGCGCACTCGGTGGAAGTGGAAGGCGTGCCCGTACTGCCGCAAGAAGACGGCGCAGCGGACATCATCGACTCCGAGTGTGCGGCGCAGTCATACGAGGCAGCTGGCCGCGATACCCTGGTGTATCGTATTACTGGCGCATTCTTCTTCGGTGCCGCCGCATCGGTTGCCGCGGCGTTGGACCGGATCGCGGAGCGCCCGCGCAACTTCGTGCTCGACTTCGCCGGCGTGCGTGTGATCGACTCGACTGCGGCAACCACCATCGCGAGTTTCGCCCGCAAGCAGCGTGCTCGGGATGCACGGGTTTTTGTGGCTGGCGCCTCGCGGCACGTGCGCCAGGAATTGCTTGCGCATGGCGTGCGCGAGCCCGAAGTGCATTTCCGTACCGACGTCACTGCTGCAATTTCGGAGTGCAATTCAGGTGTCGCCGGCGCGTGAGTGGCTATTGGGGCTGATGCAGAACTTCGGTCTCCACATGTTTGCGTCACTTCAACCCGGCTCGCGAACTCTCTGGAAGGGGCGTTCTGCCGAGCGATGGCGCGGCGAGATCTGCTCGATGAATCCAGATCCGTGGACAACGCTAGCCTGGTCAAGCAACTCGGCGCGGTCTCTGAAACGACGCTGTCATTGATACGCGTTGGTCGGCACGCGCACTCGGATGCGGGAGCGCGTAGAATTCCCTTTCGTCGGGCCAATGACCGGACTGGTGGTCTCCGCTTTCTTGTGCGAGCCCGGCGAGGTTCTGTCATTACGCTTCGGGCCGCTTGTCGGGCGCAGTCAACCTTTGAAGGGCGAGCATGGTGTCAACCACGAAATACTTGACCGCGGGATTGCTGGGCGCCTTCATTCTGTCGTTGTTGCTCCCGGCTTTTGCCACCGTCTACACGGACTGGCTGTGGTTCCTTGAAGTAGGCCACGAGCAGATATTCCTGCGAACTCTGAATACGCGCATCGGATTGGGCGCGGCCACTTTCGTAGTGGTATTCGGCGTGCTGTTTCTGAATATCCACATTGCGCAGAGCGGACTGAAAAAACGCGAGTTCACGGTGTATGGGCCGCAAGGTCCGCGCACCATCGCCTTCGACATGCGCCGACTACGGCCCGTCTTCTATTTGGGCGCTGCAGCGATCGCATTGTTCGTGGCACTGTACGCGTCGGGTCGCTGGGACACGTGGCTCATGGCTCGCAACGCGGTGCCATTCGGCAAAGTCGATCCCGTCCTGGGACACGACATTTCGTTCTACCTCTTCCAGCTACCGCTCCTTCATTTCCTGCACACCTTGGCCTTCCTGACGGTGCTGCTTGCTGGCATCGCGGTGGGCCTGGTGAACTTTGCCGGTCAGAGCATAATGCTCGATCCGCAACGCGGCATCATCGTCAGCGACAAGGCGCGGCGCCACCTGAGTGCACTCGGGGCAATACTGCTGCTCATTCTCGCGTTCAGGGCATGGCTTGGCATCCCGGCATCCCTGACGACGCAGTCCGGCATCGTTCACGGTGCTTCATTCGTGGATCTGTATGCCACCATCCCCGTGCAGTGGTTGCTGGTAGTCGCGGCGCTCGTCGGCGCATCGCTGATTGCCTATCAAATTACCGTGACCCGACGTTGGCCGTTCATCGCGGCCGTGGGCCTCTACTTCGGTGTGTCTGCCGTCGGCAGCCTCTATGCGTTCGCCTTGCAACGTCTGTATGTATCGCCTAACGAACAAGTGCGGGAGATGCCGTTCATCGCGCACTCCATCAGTGCCACACGCTCGGCATTCGCGCTCGACCAGGTCGAAGAGCGCAGCATTTCGGGTGATGCAACGCTGACGCGCGAAGACATTGTGCGCAATGCCGCCACGCTCGACAACGTGCCGCTGTGGAACGATCAGCCGCTGCTCGATACCTTCGGGCAGATCCAGGAAATCCGTACCTACTACGACTTCAATTCGGTCGACAACGACCGCTACCTCATCGACGGCAAGTACCGCCAGATCATGCTGTCCGCGCGTGAGCTGAATTCCGAATCGTTGCCGAGTGCCACGTGGATCAATCAGCGCCTCACCTTTACGCACGGCTACGGACTGACGCTGGGTCCGGTAAACGAGGTGACGCCCGAAGGTCTGCCGGTGCTGTTCATCAAGGACCTGCCGCTGCAGTCCACAGTGGACTTGAAGGTTTCCCAGCCCGCCATCTATTTCGGCGAGCTCTCGAACGATCACGTGTTCGTGAAGACAGCCACGCAGGAGTTCGACTACCCGCGCGGAGACGCGAACGTGTTCGGCACCTATGCCGGCAAGGGTGGAGTGGGAGTCGGTGGTGTGTTTCGTCGGCTGTTACTCGCCATCCGGTTCGGATCACCTGACACGCTTTTCTCGCCGAATCTTGACGCTGATAGTCGTGTGCTGATGTACCGGCGTATCGCGGAACGAGTCGGCCGCATTGCACCGTTCCTCACGTACGACCCAGACCCGTACCTTTCGATCGCTGACGGGCGGCTTCTGTGGGTACAGGACGCATATACGATCAGTCGGCTATACCCGTATTCCACGCCGGGCGTCGGCGGCATCAACTACATCCGAAATTCTGTGAAAGTCACGATCGATGCCTACGATGGCACCACCCGCTTTCATCTGATCGACACAAAGGATCCGATCGCGGCCACTATCGCACGGGTATTCCCAGAGCTTTTTGAGCCACTGGCCGCGATGCAGGAGGATCTGCGCACCCGTCTGCGTTATCCGCAAGGCATCTTCTCGCTGCAGGCCGCGATGTTCGCCACGTTTCATATGACGAACCCCTCGACATTCTACAATCGTGAAGATCAGTGGGACGTGCCTTCGCTCGAACAGGGCCGGAGCGAGGCGCGCGCGATGGTTCCGTACTACACCATCATGAAGCTGCCGGGTGAAGCGAATGCCGAGTACATCCAGATGCTGCCGTACACGCCGCGCCAGAAAGACAATCTGGCGGCGTGGATGGTTGCGCGCAGCGACGGAGCGAACTACGGACAACTCATGGTGTTCCAGTTCCCGAAGCAGACCGTGATCTTCGGCCCGCGTCAGGTGGCGGCTCGCATCAGCCAGGACCAGGTGATCGCGCCTCAGATCACGCTCTGGAACCAGCAGGGTTCCGAAGTGATCCAGGGCAATCTCCTCGTCATTCCAGTCGAGGCATCCCTTCTATACATCCGTCCGCTCTACCTTCGCGCTGCCGGCGGACGCATCCCCGAGTTGAAGCGCGTAGTCGTTGCCTATCAGAACCAGATCGTCATGGAAGCAACGCTCGACGAAGCGCTCGAACGCCTGTTCCCCTCGACCGGTGCTGAGCAACGCGCAACGAGTGTTCAGGGAACCTCACAGCAGCGTGCCGTGGAATCCGGCTCTGCCACTGTGGCTCCCGGCGGTCTCGCTTCCGAAGCCCAGCAGCACTACCAACGCGCACTGGACGCCCAGCGGGCAGGCGACTGGGGCCGCTACGGCGAAGAAATTCGTCACCTCGGCGAAGTGTTGAAACGTCTGAACCCGCAAGCACAGCCCACCGCGACGCCGAATCCAGCTCCGCCGCAGGCGCAGCCTCGGGCTCAATAACGCTTCATCTGTGGTAGAACGCTGGAATGAGTGCGCGTTGGGCGAAGCTGGAAACGCACGTGGTCAACGGCGTGTTTCCCCTGCAGCGGTGCATTGGCAGCACCGAGCACAGTGGCGTGTTCCTGACGCAGTCCGCGCAGCATGCGGCTGTCGCGCTGAAACTCATCCCCGTGATCACGAAGTCCGCGGAAGCGCAGCTTGCGCGGTGGCGAGTGGCCACACGGCTGACTCATCCCCATCTGCTGCAGATCTTCCAGGTTGGCGTGTGCCGCGTGGATGGGACGCACTATCTGTACGTCCTGATGGAGTACGCGGATCAGACGCTGGCGCAGGTGCTGGAAGGGCGCGCGCTCGGCGAGGGCGAGGCGCGAGAAATGCTGGTGCCGATGCTCGACGCGCTGCAGTGCCTGCATCGAGCGAACGTGGCGCACGCGGCCTTGAAGCCATCGAACGTCCTGGTCGTGGGGGATCAGCTGAAGCTCGCGAGCGATACGATGCGTGTCATCGGCATGTCCGGTGCCGGCGCTTCCATCGAAGGCGATGTCTGTGCACTGGGCGCCACGCTGTGTGAAGCGCTGACGCGCATCCGACCTACGTGCCGTGACGACACGGGACACGTCGAGTTGCCTGCGACGCTGCCAACTGCGTTCCGCGAAGTCATCTCGCGTTGCTTGAGCCAGGATCAGCGGGACCGACCGACGGTGGCTTCTTTGGAGGGATGGCTGCGCGGGGAGTCGCTGGCGAGGAATCCGCCGGCACCAACACCCGCGCCGCAGCCGGACAACACCGTAGAGTTGCCTTCGCGCGTGCCGCTTGAGTTCGCGGTGACGTCGGAGCGCACGAGCCGGCGCGCACTGCCGTGGTTGTTCGGCGCACTTGGTCTGGTGGTGATGTTCTGGATGGCATATCGATGGATCCGGAGCGAATCGCCTCGCTCCCAGTCGACGCCGCCACCTGTCGTGACGCCTTCGCCGAACCCTGCAGCCCTTGCCCCTGTCGAACCCTTCCCGACGCAGCCCGAGGCGTCAGCTGGCATCGCGATCGACGAAGTAATGCCTGCCGTCTCGCAAAGCGCGCTCGATACGGTTCGCGGCATTCTGCGTGTGACTGTGCTTGTGAGCGTCAACAAGGCCGGTACTGTCATCGCGGCGACGACAGACGATCCAGGCCCAAGTCGCTACTTCGAGCGGCGCTCCCTCGAAGCGTCGAGGAAATGGACATTTGCACCAGCGGAAACGACTGGCCTGCGGCTGATGCGGATACGTTTCGCCTTTACGCGCTCGGGTGTGACTGCCAACCTATCGCCACTGCCCTAGCAAGTCGGCCATATCCATGGTGGTGCACCATCCGCGGACGCCCCGGGTTACGCCAGCAGCAGGCGGCGTGACCTCACCTGCCGCCGGGCCACCACAAGTTCACTTCAGAAGCGATAGTTCAGCGTCACCCCGAACTGTCGCTTGAATGCGAGCGGGTAGAAGAACGCGCGCTCCAGCGTGGTCGAGCCGGCAATGTTGTTCTGCGCGGGATTCGCGTTCACGTACTGCGGCACATTCAGGTTCAGCTGATCCACGTAGCGAGTTACGCTCGAAGTGCTGCGTTCGTCCGTCAGGTTGCGCACGAAGACCGTCGCACCCCAGCGCTCGCCATCGATGCCAAAAGTGAGGTTAACGAGGCTCTGATCACCGGTATCGGCGAGGTTGTAGATCTGGTCGTACTTCTTGCCCGTGTACGAGTAGTCCCCACGCAGCGAACCGCGCAGCTCGGCAGGCAGACCGAACTTCAGTTTCGCAAACACGCTGCCCTGAGTCTTGGGCACACCGGGTAGGCGCTTGCCTTCCAGCGACAGGTTGCCGAACAGGTTCAGCGCCTCCGCGTCGTCCAGCACCTGAAACTTCGCATCGGTGTACGCGAACGTCGCGCCGGCCGAGAGCGCATCTGTCAGAGCTGCCTCCAGTTCGAGCTCCAGTCCCTTCACTTCGGACTTGCCGGCGTTTCTGATGTACGACTGCGTGCCACCCGTGGGAAACGTATAGGACGAGGTGATCTGTTGATTGATCCAGTCGATGAAATAGACATCCGCGTTCAGGGTGAGGCGATTGTCCAGGAAGGTGTTCTTCGTGCCGATCTCGTAGCTCCACGCACGCTCTTCTCCGGCGAACAGCAGCTCGGGCGGGAAGCGTGGGTCTGCGTTGATCACGCCCGGCTTGATGCCCCTGGCGAAATTCAGATACACCATGTTGGCAGGCGTGATCTTGAACGTCGTCGTCACACGTGGCGACCACGACTCGAACGTCTGCTCGATGAGCACGGTGCTCGGGATCGTCTTGAGATTGCCGATGCGATCACGCGCGTAACGCAGCTCCCCGGTCAACTCCCAGCGGTCCGTCAGATCGAAGCCGAGCGAGCCAAACGCCGCCTTGTTTTCCACCTGCGTCTCGCCGCTGAACACCGTGGGTGCGGTTGCGACGAAGTGCCGCTCTTCCAGCGAGCGGGCGTTCTTGTAGTAGAAGAGGCCCCCGAGCCAGCGCAGGCGTACATCCGGCGAGGATTGCAGGCGCAATTCCGTGGACCACTCAGTTCGCTCCGTGACCTCGTTGCGATTAACGCCTTGCGAGCGCACGGGATCCGTCGTGAGTCGCGTGTATCCGATCGCGCCCGGTACCGTCGTGGTCCCGAAAGCCGTGGCGCCCTGGTAGGTCGAGTCGTAACCGTACTCCTGTTCCGTATGGAACCGACCGGTGTTCGACACCAGCTGGAAACTGTCGAAGTCCCACGTGAGTTGCGCCGACAGTCGATTCGAATCGCGGTTCAGGCCCTCTGTGCCCTGGAGTGCGGCGCGGTCGAGCGTCACGCTGTCGCGCTCCTGCACGGGACTGCAGAAGTACTGGCGCAGCGAGTTCAGATAGCAGTTGTTCGCGAAACGGTCCTGCAAGACCGCCGCCGCGAGACCGTCGTCGTCCTCGCTGTAGCCGGCACCAACGATCGCGGAGAACGCGCCGCCACTGCGATACTCGATTGAACCGTCGAAGTTCGTCGACTCCTCGTCACCGACCTTGTCGCCATCCAGCGTGTTCCGGTACATGCCGTCGAACGTGTAGTAGCGGGCGTGAAACATGTAGAACAGCGTGTCTTCCTTGATCGTGCCGCGCGAGAGAAAGTTGCCTTCGTAATCCCCGTACTGCGCCGCGCGCACGCTCAACTTGTTCTCGGGCTCGCCCCCGCCTTTCTTGGTGACCAGGTTGATGGCGCCGGCGAATGTCGACCGACCGAACAGCGCAGCCTGCGGCCCCTTGATCACTTCGACGCGCTCGACGATGTCGAAGGGAAAGGACAGGATCGAATCCGAGTACAGGATGCCATCTACGAAGACGGATGCGTTGCCTTCGCCGAGAATGTTCGACATGCCGCGGATCACAGGCCGACTGACGCCGCCCTGCACACCGTACCGGTTGATGCGCTCGAAGCTGAAGCCCGGCGTGAGTCGCGTGAGATCGTAGATGTCGCGCGCGCCGGCGTCGGCGAGTGCTTCACTGGTGAATGCGGTCACGGAGATGGGAACGTCCTGCAGACGCTCCTCCGTCTTGCGCGCGGTGATGACGATTTCTTCCAGCTGCTGTGCGAACGCTGTGCCCGTCGCCAGTGAGGCCGTCAGGGCGAGGACAGTTGTGGTTTTCATGCGATTCTTCCTTGCAAGCGGTGGGTCACGGGCGTCTGGTGGTGGAGTCGAGCTTTTCGTTCAGGTCTTCGACGAGCAGTCGTTCGTAATAGTCGCGCGCTTCTTTCGTCGCGGCATCAAGCAGCGTGCGCAGCTCCGGAAGGTCGGCGCGTTGTGGGCAGGCAGCGAAGCGGCCATTGAGTGAGTGGCGTATGTAGCTGATGCGTGCCGCCTGGCGTCCGGCGCGCGCCGATTCGCGCCAATAACGTTCCACGATGCAGAAATCTTTCGGCGCCACGTCGCGGCCGTTGCTGATCATCGCACCGTAGACGAATTGCGCCTGTCGATACCCGAGGTCTGCCGCGCGCTGCATCTCCGGCACGGCATCGGCATTGCGACCCGCATAGAACAGCACGCGTGCGAGCTCGTAGCGCGAACGGGCGTCGGCAGGGGTTGTGCGCACCTGCTGTTCGCATGCCGCGATCGCGGCATTCAGATCAATCTGGTCGCGCGCGATGCCTGGGCTCACGCGGTCGGGATCCTCCGGGTGGGCGGCGAGTCGGTCGCAGAGCGTGACGGCGCGTGCAGTGGTCTCCGCTCCGAAGGTCGGCGCGGCAAACGCGAGCAGCAGCAGTATCCGAACGATCACCATGGCGATGCTCCGGCTGGTGTTTCCTTCGCAAACGGTTCCAGCTCCCGGGGGACGATGGGATCGTAGACCGGGTCCCAGTGAAACGCGACTGGCGCTGCGACGTACTGGGTCGACAGTGCGCCACCTTTTGTGCGGAACAGGTACAGATTGCCGGTCTTCGTGCCGTAGGGACCGTGCACGCGATCACCGGGACGCCAGAAGTACGCGCCCGGACGCATGACGCCACGATTGCCGTGCACTTCACCCGCGAGCAGGAACATCTCCTCGATCGTGGGGTGCACCTCGGCGCGCTCGGCCCAGCGCAGCGGCATCGTGCCGAGCAGCCAAGTCGTGTCGTGCGTATCGGGATCCTGGAAGAGGATCTTGCGGCCAGCGCCGGGCGGGAACTCGGGATGAAAGTTGCCGGTGTACGGGGCCGCGAGCCCGTCGACGTGCAGTACCAGATTCCGAATGTCCTGAGGTTCCGCAACAACGGCGATCGAAGGTCGCGCGGAAAAGAAGTGCACGGCGACAGCCCCCGTTGCGGTGCGCCACTTTCCGGACGCGAACCCGGCCGGGAAGTGTGCGTAGGAATAGGGACTGTATTGCTGCTCGCCGATGTGGAGCTCACCGTCGATGACGAGCAGTTCCTCGTTGCAGGCGAATGGCAGAGCCGCATGCAACCAGCCCGCGGGATAGCGCACGATCAGGCTGCACGCGCCGTTCACATCGTCCTCGCTCAGCACGCGACATTGCACGGCGCCGCGCAGACCTGCGAGCGGCACCTCGCGCCACGGCAGGTTCTGCGATTGAATGAACTCGATCCACGGTCGCGCCATAGTCAACCTCCGTCGTCACGCGGGCGCAGTGGCCGGCGTTCATCGCCCGAATCCTGAAGCGTACGCAGGAGCGCTGCGACGGAACGCTCCGAGGCGCGCAGGCTGGCATCGCGGACCACGGGGTCGGCGGCGAGCCCATCCAGCGTCGCAGGGTCGAGCACACCCGCTGTCTGCAATGCACGCTGCAGGGCGATGCGCGCAACCCGTTCCGCGTGCAGCTGCGAATACAGTTCAAACACCAGCGAGGTCAGTCGCGGCGTGTCGAGATCGGTCGGCGGCAGCTCCGCGGACGGCACAGGTGCCTGCATCATGCACGCTCCGCTTCGAGCACGGCCCATGGAAAATGCCATTCGCTGCGCGCCGGCCATTCGAGTCCTTGCAGGCGCCCATCGCCGCGTTCGTCGAAGGCCGTCCAGCGCACGTTCGCGAGACCTGCCTTGCGCGCGATCATCGTGATGTCGCTGTGCAGCAGCGGCGCCAGATACGGTTCGTTGTTGCGCGCACTGTGCTCCAGCATCGCCAGATCGCGGAACGAGTCGCCGGTGAGATGAAAATCGAGGAAGCGTACCGTGCCACGGGGGCGCAGCAGTCGCGCGCACTCCGCGAACAGCGCGGGCAGCGTGCTCAACGGCAGTTCGTGCAGCAGCATTGTCGAGGTGATGAGGTCGACGCTCCCGTCCGGGAGGCCCGTCGCGCACACGTCTGCCTGGCGGAAGGTGATGGGCAGTCCGAGCTTGCCGGCCCGATGCGCCGCAAGTTCAAGACACGGTGCGGCGAGATCGATGCCAGTCACCTGCGCATTGGCAAAGCGCTGCTGCAATGGCCAGGTGGACTTGCCGAAGCCACAACCGAGATCGACGACGGAACCGATCTCATGGGCCGGCAGCGCCGTCTGCGTGAACAGTCGATGGAATTTGTAGTCGTCGTTGTCGCCGAGCATGACGAGCTGTGCTCCGCGTTCGTACACGGCGGCCGCGGATCGGTCGCGCCAGACACCACCGGGCTGCAGATGGATATCCCACTCCGTGTACCAGCTCGGCAGCACGAGGTCGGGATCGAGCTCGAGCCGGGCCGGTGCAGTGGAGGTTGTGCTCGCGGCCTCGCCTTCGGCGCGCACCTGATCGGCAACGGCGCGCCACAGGAGCTTTTGCGAGCCGCGTTCGAGCCATGCAAACCACGGGTACAGGGGTAACGAGTGGACTTCCTCGGCGATCGTGTCGGGGGTGCCTTCATGGGCCTGCCACTGTGCGCGTAGCGCGGGGTACAGCGTGTCCGCCCAGCGACGGCGCAGCGTGAGCACAAAGTCAGTAGCGCCGCGCGCGGCCAGGCGCGGTGCCGCGAACACGTCGGCGCTCATCGGGCAGCCTCGACGAGTTCGATCAGCTCACCGGCGGCGCCCCGCAAGACACGCGGAGTTTCATTCTCCAGGCCGAGCGCCGTGAACGTGACGACCGCCATCCCCGTTTGCAGCCCGCCTGCAACGGCAGCGCGCGGCTGCGTACCCGCCGGGTACTCGTCGAGTTCGATGAGCGTGCCATCGGCCAGCTTGACGAGACCGTGCCGGTGCTCGGTCTCTGGCGGCAGATCGTTCATGAGCGAGATGACGCGCACGCGCGTCGCAACCGGTGGGTCGACAGCATTGTCGAACGCCTCGTAGGTCGCGAATAGTTGAGCGAGATCCGGCGCACCCGCGACGACGATGAAGACGCGCCCGACAAAACTCTCCGCGCGCGGCAATGGCAGGCCGCTGCCCTCGCCGACTTCCGTGAAATACAGGCATTCACCGCATGGGCCGAGCACCTGCATCGCGCGGATCATCGGAAAGCGTTGCAAGGGTGTCGGCGGTCCGATGATGCGCAGCGGTGATTCTGACAACGATGCTGCGAACCCGTCGACATCCGCGACGAGGATCTCGCTGACGTTCCACCCATGCGTGCGCAGTGCCCGCCACCCGTTCGCGTTGGGATGCTCGATGAAGCGAAGCAGCACTGGCTCTCCGCTTTCTGGCGCGAGCGTGAGCATGCGGTGCCCCGCGACGCCTGGCGCGCCCCACGCCGCGGCGAGCTCCGCAGGCACGGCGGCATCGGTGACGATTCGATAACGCAGCCATCGCGTGTAGACGTCGCGCACAGCATCGAGCTGCGCCACCGTGTAGGTGACTGCGGCGATGCCGGAGAGCACCGGGCGTGTCGTGATGCCACTCATCGCACCGGCTCCGCACCGGCGATTTCGAGTTCGTGCGACGCGGCGCGAAAGTGCCGCATGCCCATCGCGACGACCACGAGCGCCGCGCTCCCGAGCACAGCTGCCTCCAGCGTCATTGCATGGCGCAGATATGAAGGATCACCGAGGAGATCCGTGAGCAACCCCACCGGTGGTGGACCCAACAATTGTCCGAACACGCCTATCACGAGGTAGTAGAGCGCCACTGACTGTGAGCGGATCTGCCCTGGCGCGATCAACGACAACGAAGACGGCCCCGCCGCCGTTGCGAGCGCCTGACCGATGAATGCAATCAGCAGGCATGCGATGGCGAGCTCGCCAGTTGGCATCTGCGCGTACAGCGCGAACGCTGGCACCGCGATGAACAGGCCGACGAGGAGGGCGCGCAATGTCGCGTCCGGACGCGACTGCGCGAGCCCGCGATTCATCAGGTGCACACCCAGCATCGTGCCGATCGGGCCGCCGATGAAATACAGCAGGCCCGTTGCAATGCCGACCTCGCGCACGTTCCAGCCCCAGTTGCGCTCGAAGACAGCGACGTTCCAGAAGGCGAGCGCGCTCAGGCACGTAACCGTCGCGGAAGCGAAGAAGAGTGTGCCGAAAGCGCGCCAGCGTGCGCATACGTAGCCTACAGCGACGCGTAGCGATGGCTTCGCTTCGCTCGAGAGTCCCGCGATGCGATCCTGACGCAGCGGCTCGCGAACCGTGAAGACGAGCAGCGACAACAGCAGGCCTGGCAGGCCGATCATCGCGAACGCCATCTGCCAGGGGCGCAGGAAGCCGACGCCCGGAATCTCGAGCGGCGGCAGCGCGGCAATTGCATGCACGATAGGGCCGCCGAACAGGAATGCGCTGCCGGCACCGATGAATGTGCCCGCCATGAACAGGCTGATCGCGCGTGCGCTTTCCCGGCGCGGAAAATAGTCGTTGACCAGTGCGATGCTGCAAGGGGCGACCACTGCTTCACCCAGCCCGACACCGAGTCGAGTCCCGAACAGGGGGAAGAAGCCGCGCGCGAACGCCGCAGCTGTCGTCATCGCGCACCACACAACGATGCCGGCCGACAGCAATCCGCGCCGGCTTACGCGGTCGGCGAGCCAGCCGAGCGGCACGCCGACGAACACATAGAAAAGCCCGAACGCTGGACCCAGCAGCAACCCGACCTGGAAATCGGACAAGGCGAGGTCGCGCTTGATGTCGGCGATCAACAGACTGGGCAGGAAACGATCGATGTACGAAACGACCTGGACGAGGGTAAGTACGCTTACCGCGTACCATGCGTAACGACGATTGGCAGCGTGCCCGTTGAAACCCGTGGCAGCAGCGTCTGCTGCCCCGCCGAGGACGCTCGTCATGTCTTTCTCGATAGCGCGCACTCGACCGATTCTGTCGTGGGTGCGAGGCAAGGCAATCGAATAGAATTGGCTTTATCTGTGAGAAAACATCACACCGGCAGGCGTCGCGGTTCATGTAGGGTCGTGCGATCGGCCTGCACTCTCTCGCCATGAAAATAAAGGCCTTTTTGGGTTTTTCCTGGCTCCGCGATCTTGCCGTGCTGCTGTTCGGTACGACTACGGTGTTGTTTTTTCTTCTGCGCCTCGCGGGTGATCCGGCGATAGTCATTGCCGGTCAGGACGCGAGCGACGCGCAGCTGGCGGAGGTGCGTGCGCAGTACGGCCTCGATCGTCCGTTACCCTTGCAATACTTCGCGTATCTCGGTCGCCTCCTGCGGCTCGATCTCGGCAATTCCCTGGCCGACGGTACGCCTGCGCTTGAGAAGGTGCTGGCGGCCTATCCCGCGAGCCTGCTGCTCGGAGCGCTCGCAATGGCGCTCGCGCTCGTGCTGGCCGTACCGTCCGGTACCTGGCTCGCGGCTCGCCCGGCCGGAGCGGGCCAGCGCGTCGCGCGCTGGATCATATTCATGTTGCAGGGCACGCCGGGTTTCGTGCTGGCGCTGCTGCTCGTGCAGGTTTTTGCGATCAAACTCGCGTGGCTACCTGCCATCGGCTTCGGTGATGCACGCTCCTGGGTGCTGCCGACCCTGTCGGTTGCGTCGTTCCTCGTGCCGAAGCTCACTCGCATGGTGGAAGCGAACGTTGGCGCAGAGCTGCAGGCCAGTTACGTCCGCACTGCTCGCGCGATTGGCGCAACGGAACGCGAAGTGCTGCTGCGGCACGTGTTGCCGAACGCGTTGCTCGGACTGATCGCGCTCGTGGGCGCGCAACTCGCGTTCATCGTGACCGGGTTGGTCATAATCGAGACACTGTTTGCGTGGCCCGGCATAGGCTGGCTGCTCGTGCAGTCGACGATGAATCTCGACTTTCCGGTGGTGCAGGCGATCACGCTCGTGATCGTCGCGACCGTGTTCGTGATCAACACGATCGCGGAACTGTTGCAGCGCCGGTTCGATCCGCGTGTGCGTCAGGCCACTGCTCGGGGCGTCGCGTGAGCCGCTCAATCCGTGCGTCGCGGCTCGGGCTCTACGCAGGTGTGGCGCTGCTCGCAGTCCTCGCCGTGCTCGCGGCGTTCGGTCCGGATCTCACGGGGCACGATCCGCTGTTCGTTGACCTCGCGGGCCGATTCGCGGCGCCGTTCGGCTCAGAGCATCTGCTCGGCACTGACCAGCTCGGTCGCGACCTCCTTGCGCGCGTATTGCGCGGCCTGCGCTGGTCCCTTGGCGTTGCACTGTGCGCGACGTTGCTTGCCTTCGCGATCGGAACGACACTCGGACTCGTCGCCGCACGTTCGCGCTCCCTGGCCGGTCGAATCATCCGGCAGGTGACCGCCTTCGCGCAGTCCTTCCCCGTGTTCGTACTCGCGGTGAGCCTCATCGCGATCGTGGGCAATGGCTTCGGCGCGCTCGTCACGATTCTCGGCCTCGTGACATGGCCGGTGTTCTGCCGCGTGGTGCAGGCCGAAGCGGCGAGTCTGCTCACGCGCGAATACGTGCTTGCCGCGCGGATGCTGCAGATGAGCACGCTGCGTCTGTACACGCGGCACGTGCTGCCGGGCATCCTTGCCAGCCTCTCGGTGCTGGTGCCATTCCACTTTGCGGACATGCTCATCGCGGAGAGTGCACTCTCGTTCCTCGGCATCGGTGCGCCGCTCGGTATCGCGACGTGGGGCAACATGCTGCAGGAGAGCCGTTCGTATCTCGTGACTGCCCCGTGGCTGATGCTGGTCCCGGCCGTCGCGATCATCAGTCTCGTGTTCGCGGCGAATCTGTTCGGCGACGGTTTGCGACGCCGACTCGGTGTGTCGACATGAGCCCCGTGCTCGAAGTCGCCGGACTAGGTATCGGGCTCGACGACGGCACGCCGCTCGTCCAGGACGTAGCATTCGCCGTCGCTGCCGGTGAGGTGCTCGGTATCGTCGGCGAATCAGGTTCAGGCAAGTCGCTCACCGCATTCGCGATCACGGGCCTGCTTCCGCGCGGCATCCAGCAAACGGCGGGTCTCGTGCGCCTGCAGGGTGAGGACCTGGCTATGCTCACCCCTGCAGGGCGCCGTGCACTCGCGGGTCGACGGATTGGAATGGTGTTCCAGGATCCGCTGTCCTCGTTCAACCCCGTGCGCACCGTCGGCTCGATGCTGGTCGAGAGTGCAGTCCGGCATCGCAGCATCCGCGCGCACGAAGCGCGCCGGCTGGGCATCGAAGCGCTGCAGTGCGTGCGTCTGGCAGAGCCTGAACGCGCGTTCGACGCGTATCCGCACGAGCTGTCGGGCGGGCAGCGCCAGCGCGCGATGATCGCACTGGCCAGCCTCAACGAGCCCGCACTTCTCATCGCAGACGAACCGACCACCGCGCTCGACGCTACGGTGCAACTGCAGATTCTCGCGTTGCTCAAGCGCAGGCTTGGACAGGGCGCGTTGCTCCTGATCACTCACGATCTCGGCGTCGCTGCGAGCCTGTGCGATCGGCTGCTAGTCATGCAACGGGGCCGTGTGATCGAACATGGCGAGCCGCAATTCCTGTTGCATCACGCGCAGCATCCATACACACGCAGGCTCCGCGATGCCGCGCTCGCATTGCACGGTGCGGCGGTGAACGCATGAGCGTTGTGCTCGAGGCGAACGCCGTAAGCGTGAGCTACACACGTGGGCGCGGCGTCCACGCGGTGCGCGACTGCTCGATCCTCATCTGCGCCCGAGAAACGCTGGCGCTGGTGGGTGAGTCGGGTTGCGGCAAGTCATCTCTGGCGCGAGCAATCTGCGGCATCGTCCCGATCGACGCTGGCAGCATCCGGCTGCACGGGCGCGACCTGGACAATCTGCCACGCGCCGCCACGCGCGCGGCGCGCCGGCGCATCCAGATGGTCTTCCAGGATCCGGATGCGAGCCTCAATCCCCGACATCGCATCGGTGCGATTCTCGCCGAACCGCTGGAGGTCGCGGGCGAACGCAATCCCGCGCGCCGTGTCGCCGAATTGCTCGATCTCGTGCAGCTCGATTCCGCACTCGCTGCGCGCCTGCCACGCGAGCTCTCGGGCGGGCAGAAGCAACGCGTCGCAATCGCACGGGCGCTCGCTGTTGAGCCGGACGTGCTGGTCGCTGACGAGCCGCTCGCATCCCTGGACGTCGCCACGGCTGCGGCAATGATCGCGCTGTTGCGCGAGCTGCAGCAGCGACTGTCCTTCGCTGTACTGTTCATCTCGCACGATCTGGCTGCCGTGCGGCAGCTGGCCGACCGGGTTGCCGTGATGTTCCGCGGTCGCATCGTCGAATGCGATGCGACGGCGCGAGTGCTCGATGCACCTACCAATTCCTATACGAAGCTGCTGGCGCGCGCGGTGCTGCACCCGCTCGCTGGCAAGCTCGACCTGAACGCGGCCGAAGCGCTCGATCGCGAGCACGCGCTGCTCCACACCACTGACACCTGATCGGAGACAACCATGGAAAATCGCATGAACGTCCGCGACCTGCAGCATCCGCTTCTGCCCGTGCTCACGGTGGACGATCGTTCGCGTCAGCGCGCCGTCGTGTCGCTTCGCCGACTCCTGAACAGCAGGCTGCGACCGCAGAATATCGAGCACTACCAGCGCGAGGGTCTGCCCGAGTATCGTCGTCGTCACGGGCGCGATCCTTCGGACATTGCTGAAATTGACGAAGCGCTGCGTGCGTCGTCGTCGTGGCGGATGTGGAGCGCGCTCAATCGCTCCGCCCAGGAGATGGTGTGGGTTGCCGCGGGCGAGCCGACATTACGCGATGTCGAGCGCATCGAGGCGGCCGCGCAGCGGTTTGCGGATTCTCCACAGCGTCGCGGCGAGCTGCATCTCGATGCTGATTTCCAGCCGCCGGCGGAGATAGCGCACGTCGACATCCACTTGCAACCGGGTGGCTACACGCTTGAACGCCATCCGCAAGACGTGGTGGCCGGAGCATTGTACGAGAACGGCGGTAACGTGTATTCGTTCGGAATGGGCATCGGTCACACCGACAGCAAGGCTGGGGCTGTGGTGCAGTTTCTCGCGCAGCAGCGTCCTGGCTACGTGCCGCGGCGCATGCTGGAGATTGGCTGTTCCGCGGGCGCCGCCGCCTGTGGCTACGCCGCCGCGTGGCCCGACACCGAAGTGCACGCGATCGATATCGGGGCCGGCATGCTGCGCTATGCGCACGCTCGCGCCGAGGCGCTCGGCCTCGCCGTGCATTTCCACCAGATGAACGGTGCGGCGCTCGACTTCGCGGACGGACACTTTGATCTGGTCGTGTCCAACAATTTGTTACATGAGATCGGGCGAGACAATCGCCGTGCGATGCTGGCCGAGTCGCGCCGCGTGCTCGAACCGGGCGGAATCGCGATTCATCAGGATGTGCCGCTGCGTGCACCGCCGACGCCGGTGCATCGCGTCGAGGCGGGCTGGGACGAGCGCTACAACAATGAGGTTTTCTGGAACATCTATGCCGGCGACGATCTGCTTGCGGAGCTGCGGGCAGCCGGTTTTGCGGCAAATGAGGTCGCGGAGCACCGTATCGAGAAGCTCGCTGGTGGCGGTGGCTGGTACCTGCTCACCGGCCAGAAGCCGCGCGTCTGAGCCGCGGCGCTGACGACACGTGAAGCAACGCGTCTTCCTTTTCTGCGCATCGTTGCTGTGGTCACTGCTCGGGACTGCGGCACCGCACGACACACTGCGCGTCGCGGTGAATGGCCTGCCCGCGAGCCTCGGCAACCCATTCAAAGGGAACGGTCGTCCGGGTACGCTGGTCTGGACTGCGATCTTCGATGGGCTCACGCGGCTCGACGAAAGCGGACGGCTCGTGCCCTCGCTCGCCGAGTCCTGGCGGCTCACCGAGCCCACGCGCTGGGAGTTCCGGCTGCGGCCCGGCGTGCGCTTCGCCAACGGTCGCCCTTTCGATGCCCCCGCGGCTGCGCAGGTGCTGCAATGGCTGGCTTCGAAACCCGGTCGCGCGACGATTATCGGCAACGAGCTGCGTGGCATCAGCGAGGTGCGCGCCATCGCGCCGCTGATACTCCAGATCCGCACTACACAGCCCGATCCGATCCTTCCCAAGCGCATGGTGGGCGCGTTCATGGTGGAGCCCGATCTGTGGGCGAAACTCGGGCCCGATGGCTTCGCGTTGCAGCCGATCGGCACCGGCCCTTACCGGCTCACAAGCTGGGACGCGAAGGCGCGGCGCGCGTACGCCGAAATCAATCCATATCGCTGGCGGGAAGCGCACATCACGAAGCTGGTTTTCCTGGAATTGCCGGAAGGCGCGGTGCGCACGCAGGCGCTGCTGTCAGGGGATGTCGACCTCGCGCTGATCGAGATCGAGGCACTCGAGCGTTTGCGCGACCGCGCCTTTCCCATCGTGGCAGCCCCGTCGATGTCGGTGATGTCGCTCGCACTCATCAGCGAACGGGGCAACCTGCCTGGTACACGCCTGCCGCTGCAGGACGTGCGTGTGCGACGCGCGCTCAACCATGCAATCGATCACGAGACCATCGCGCGTGTGCTGCTGCAGGGATACGGGCGGCCCGCGAGCCAGCCGGCACCTGCGATCGCGTTCGGTCACGATCCGACCCTTGCGCCATACCCGTATGATCCGGTGCGTGCCCGCGCGCTGCTTGCCGAGGCCGGCTATCCGGACGGGTTTCACATCACCGCCGACGTCCAGATCAACGCGTTTCCCGCCGACTCGCTTATCTATCAATCCATGGCGCACTACCTGCGTCAGGTGGGTGTGGACGTGACCCTGCGTCTCATCACTTTCCCGCAGTACCTGCGCAACCTCCAGCGCAACGAGTTCACGGGTGACGCATTCGGTACGGCGTGGAACAGTGCGCCGTACAACGACGTCACGCGGCCAATGGAAATGTTCTCGTGCAATCGCCCTAAGCCATTCTTCTGCGATCGCGCACTTTCGCAGCATCTCCGCGACGCGAGCTCGATCATCGACGAGCCACAGCGGCTCGCGGCGATGCACCGGCTCGCGCGCGAGTATCATGATGCGGCGCCGGCGATTTTTCTCGTCGAACAGGTGGACCTCTACGCGCACCGGCCGGGGCTCACGAACGTCAAGCTGCACAATCGCGTGCCGGTTTACGACCTCATCCAGCCAGGAGATCCACCGTGAAAACTGCCGATGCCATCGTCACGCTGACCCAGCTGGGTCGCGGCGAACGCCCGTGGAGCCTTCAGAACCGCGAGACGGAGGAGGTGCTCAACATCAGCCTTGCGTTGCTGATGGAAGTCACCGTCGCCTACGATCGCATCGATCGTCTCGAGCGCCTTCTCGCCGAACGTACGGGCTTGACGCTCGATGCGTTGCGCGCAACCGACTACGCGCCGCAGAGCGAGGCGGCGCGCGAACGACAGGAGTGCACCGACGCCCTGCTGGCGCGTGTACTTCGAATCCGGCTCGATCCCCGCACCGGCAACACCAGTCAGCCGGCTTAGCATCCAGGATCTGTCGCCTCGGCGAGCCGCTTCTGCCAGCCGCGGATATCGATCGAACCCGGAGTGAGCCAGCCAGTGGCGCCTGCGAGTTCGAGCGTGCGCGCCGCGAGACACAGATTCGAAGTGAGCAGCGGACATTGCAGTGGTGCGCTGCGGCTCGCCTGTGCGATGGCGGGCAGGGACTCGAGCCCCGTTCCGCTGATCAGCACAGCGTCGATGGCGGTGCGTGGCACGCGGCGCAGAGGCTCCACGAGCGCATCGGAACTCAATGAATAGATGCGCCGTGTGTCGCTACCCCCGATCTCGATTCGTTCGACGTGCACGACCTCGATGCCCGCCGCAATCCAGTAACGCACGCCCGCATCCACCAGCGTTGCGGGATACGGCGCGAGCAGTGCAATGCGGCGCGCGCGCTGCCGAGCCAGCGCCCACAGGATTGCCCGCGCTGCGGTCTCTACTGGATAGCCCGAAGAAGTGGTGGCTTCGGCGACGAGTTGCGCTTCCGCCGTTGCGCCCAGCAGATAGGAGGAGCCTGTGCACGCGAACGCGAAGGCATCAAGCTCGAGCGTGTCATAGCTGCGCAGCGTGCGTGGCAGATGTTCGAGATACTCGACCAGCCGATCGTGCACGTCGCTGGCACCGCTCGTGAGACGGGTGACATGCAC
>JBDSRN010000126.1:0-19444 GCA_039929265.1 Steroidobacteraceae bacterium
GGCGGAAAGATCGTACGTGCGCCTCGGCTGATGCACGGGAAAACTTCCAGCATCACGCACGATGGCAAGGGCCTTTTCCAGGGTCTTCCGCTGCCGTGCGAAGTGGGGCGCTATCATTCGCTGATCGCCTCGCCCGAGCACATCCCTGCGGAGCTCGAGATCACCGCGCGTACCGCAGAGAGCGAGATTATGGGCGTGCGGCATCGCGCGCTGCGTGTCGAGGGCGTGCAGTTCCATCCCGAAAGCGTGCTGACGCCGGATGGCCCGCAACTTATGGGAAACTTCCTGCGCGGCACATGAGCACACTCAAAGCATTCCTGGAACGACTGATCGCGCGCGAAGATCTCGCTGCCGATGAAGCTGCACAGTTGCTCACCAGCCTTACTTCGCCCGACGTGTCGCCAGCACTCGCCGGGGCGCTGCTCGTAGCGCTGCGCAGCAAAGGCGAGACTGCGGAGGAACTACGCGGTTTCGCCGCCGCAATGCGCTCGCTCGCGCGCAAGCCCGAAATCGCGAACGTCGCGGGCGCGGTCGACATCGTTGGCACCGGCGGTGATCGCTCCGGCAGCATCAACATCTCCACAGGCGCCTCGCTGCTCGCCGCTGCCGCAGGCTTGCAAGTGGTGAAGCACGGCAATCGCTCGATCTCGAGTCGCGCCGGGAGCGCCGACGTGCTCGAGGCTCTCGGAGTGCCGATGCCGCTGGATGAAGCCGCAGCCGGCGCGTGTTTCGCGCAGCATGGCTTTACGTTTCTATTCGCGCCGTACTATCACCCTGCGATGAAGGCGATCGCACCGGTGCGCGCAGCGCTCGGTGTGCGCACGGTGTTCAACGTGCTCGGTCCGCTGAGCAATCCCGCGGCCCCGCCGTTCCATGTGATCGGCGCATTCAGTCTGCCCATGGCGCGGCTGATGGCGCAGGCGCTCTGTGCCACCGATATCACACGCGCGTTCGTCGTGCACGGCGCGGGTGGCTGGGACGAGCCGACGCCGGTCGGGCCGTTCACGCTGCTCGACGTGCGTCCCGGCAGCATCGAAGAGTGCACGCGCTCGGCTAGTGACTACGGCCTCGCCAACTGCAGTCCCGAAGAGCTGGCGGGCGCGGATGCGCAGCACAACGCGGAGGTGCTGCGACGCGTGCTGCGCGGCGAGGAGCGCGGGGCGCAGCGCGCCGCGCTCGTGCTCAGCGCGGCGCTGGCGCTGCAGGTCACGGGCGTCGAGCCGGACGCGCGCGCCGCGGCGGCGCGCGCAGGTGCCGCGATCGATTCCGGCGCGGCGGGGCGATTGTTAGCCAATCTCTCGACACTGGCTTTCGACACGGCAATGGCACGGGCATGAACGGTGATTTCCTCACGCAGATGGCGCAGGCCAGTCGCGGTCGCGTCAACGCGGCGCGCGAAATGGCTTCCGATGCAACGCTGATGGTGCGCGCTCTGGCAACACCGCCACCGGTGATGCTGCAGCTGTCCGACCAGGGCTTCGATCTCATCGCCGAAGTGAAACTGCGCTCGCCTGCGGTCGGTGCGCTGAAGCCTGCGACCGAAGATCTCGCAGCGCGCGTGGAGAGCTATGCGACCGCCGGTGCGGCGGCAGTATCGATCCTCACCGAGCCGTCGCATTTCGATGGCACGCTTGCGCATCTGGAACTGGGCGTGCGTGCGCTGGGCGGTCGCATTCCTGCCATGCGCAAGGACTTCCTGGTCGACCCATACCAGGTCATGGAGGCACGCATCGCCGGTGCCGGTGGGGTGCTCGTCATTTTGCGCATGCTCAATGCCAGGGAGATCGACGCGTTGCTTGACTGCGCCGGGCGCCTGGATCTGTTCGTGCTGCTCGAAGCGTTCGATGCGGCGGACATCGAGATCGCCCATCGTCTCGTCGCGCAACGTCGGGGCGAAGAGCTGCTTGTCGGGGTGAATTGCCGCGACCTGCAGACCCTGCAGGTGGTGCCTGGTCGGCTCGAAGCGCTGGGCAATCTGCTGCCTGACAGCGTGCCGCGTGTCGCCGAAAGCGGCGTCGCCAATGCCGATGATGCGCGACGCATGGTGGCAGCGGGCTATGATCTGGCCCTGGTGGGCAGTGCCCTCATGACCAGCGAGGATCCGTCGCGATTGCTGCGCGAGCTGCTGGCCGCCGGACGCGGGGCGTGACGGCACATGTGGATCAAGATCTGCGGAATGACCGACGCGACGGCGGTGCAATCAGCACTGACGGCCGGCGCGGACGCGATCGGCTTCGTTTTTGCACCATCGCCGCGACGTGTCTCGGCGGAGCACGCGCACACACTCGCGTTGCCCGCGCGCGGTCGTGCGCTGTGCGTGGCCGTTACCCAGCACCCCGATGCGGAACTGCTGAAGGAGATTCTTGCCGTGTTCGCCCCTGACATCCTGCAGACGGACGTCGCAGATTTCGCCGCGCTGGATCTGCCCGCAGGCCTGCTGCGCCTGCCCGTGCTGCGCGCCGGCAGCGTGCCACGCAGAGTGCCCGCCGGCCGCTTCCTGTTCGAAGGCCCGAGCAGCGGCACTGGTCGCGTTGCGGATTGGAGTGTTGCGCACGATCTCGCACGCAAGCACGCGCTGGTACTGGCCGGCGGCCTCAATCCTGACAACGTCGCCGCCGCCATCGTCGCCGTGCGGCCAGCCGGCGTCGATGTCTCGAGCGGCGTCGAGGCGGCACCGGGTCGCAAGAGTCCCGAAAAGGTCGCAGCGTTCGTCGCTGCCGCGCGGGCGGCATGAGCATCTCGGCCAGCGAAGCGAAACGACTGCTAGCCGAGCTCGTCGCAGGTCGGCTCCCCGATGCACACGGGCGATTCGGTCCGTTCGGCGGACGCTACATTCCCGAAACGCTGGTGCCGACGTTCGAACGACTGACGCTCATCATCGAGCAGCACCTCCACGATCCGGCTTTCCAATCCGAGCTCGCGCTGGAGTTGAAGACCTGGGTCGGCCGGCCCACGGCGCTTACGCATGCGCGTCATCTCAGCGATCGCTGGGGCGCGAAGGTGTGGCTGAAGCGGGAAGATCTCGCGCATACCGGCGCGCACAAGATCAACAACGCGCTCGGCCAGGCGCTGCTGGCGAAGCGCCTCGGCGCGAAGCGCATCGTCGCCGAGACCGGTGCGGGCCAGCACGGCGTCGCAATCGCCGCCGCCTGCGCGCGTGTCGGCATTCCGTGCGCGGTGTACATGGGTGCTGTCGACATGGAGCGCCAGGCTCCGAACGTCGGACGCATGAAACTGATGGGCGCCACGGTGGTTCCCGTCACCAGTGGCGATCGCACGCTGCGCGCAGCGATCGACGAAGCCTTTCGCGCCTGGGTCTCCGATCCCATCAACACTTTCTACTGTCTTGGTTCCGCCGTCGGCCCGCATCCATTCCCGTATCTCGTGCGCGAGCTGCAGGCAGTGATCGGCCGCGAGGCGCGCAGCCAGATCCTTGAGGCAGAGGGCGCGCTGCCCGATGCCGTCATCGCCTGCGTGGGCGGCGGCTCCAATGCTATCGGTCTGTTCCATGGCTTCATCGCCGATGCGAGCGTGCAGATTATCGGCGTCGAAGCTGGTGGACGTGGCACCGGTCTCGGTGAGAACGCCGCCACGCTCGCAACGGGCAAGCCCGGTGTGCTGCACGGCGCGTACTCTCTGCTGCTGCAAGACGAGAACGGCCAGGTGCAGGAAACGCATTCGGTGTCGGCGGGACTCGACTATCCCGGCGTCGGACCCGAGCACGCATTGCTGCGCGACATCGGGCGCGTGAGCTATGAGGCCGCTACCGACGACGAAGCGCTCGCAGCGGTGAAGGAATGCAGCGAAGCCGAGGGCATCCTGCCTGCGCTCGAAAGCGCGCACGCACTCGTCGGCGCGAAGCGCTGGGCCGCGCAGAATCGCGGTCGCAGCGTGCTCATCGGCCTCTCCGGGCGTGGTGACAAGGACATGCCGACATTACAGACCACGCTCATCGCGCAGCTGATGGAGCAGAAGTGACGAGCGTGCTGCCACGCGACCGGCTCGCACAGGCAGTTGCCGCCGCCAGGCCGCGCGTCGCCCTGGTCGCGTACCTCACTGCCGGACATCCGCGACTCGTTTCGTTCCGCAACGATGTCGCCGTGCTTGCCGCCGCTGCGGATGTGGTGGAGATCGGCGTGCCGTTCTCCGATCCGATGGCCGACGGCGTCACCATCCAGCGCTCGAGCGAAGTTGCGCTGAAGCAGGGCGTGTCGCTGCGCTGGATACTGTCCGAGCTCACTGCGATGCCACGCATGAAGGCGCCGCTGGTGCTGATGAGTTATCTCAATCCGCTGCTCGCGTATGGCCTCGATGCGCTCGCGCTCGCTGCGGCGAATGCGGGCGTCACCGGCTTCATCGTTCCCGATCTGCCCATCGAAGAGAGCGCGCCGATGCGCGCGGCGCTCGACAAGCACGGGCTCGCGCTTGTGCAGATGGTCACGCCCGTCACGCCGTTCGCGCGCTTGCAACAGCTGTGCGCCGCCGCGCAGGGTTTCGTATACGCCGTGACGATGACGGGTACCACGGGCAAGAGCGTCAGAGTCCCGCCGGAAACGCGCGAGTATCTGCAGCGCGCCCGCGAGTTCGCGAAGGTGCCCGTGTGCGCTGGCTTCGGCATCCGTTCGCGCGAGCATGTCGAACTGTTGCAAGGACTGGTCGATGGTGTGATCGTTGGATCCGCTATTGTCGAGACGCTCGAGAAGGGCGACTCACCCGCCGCCTTGCTCGCGAGTCTGCGCTGAGATGACGTGAAACCCGCACTTCCGGCGCGAGGCTCCGCACCCACGCTCGGCATGGCGCTGCTGCTCGCGACGCTGTCGATGGTCAGCCCTCTGTCAATAGATACCTTCTTTCCCTCCTTCCGCGCCATTGCCGCTGAGCTGAATCTTTCCGACTGGGAGGTGCAGCAGACGATCACAGCTTACCTTGTGCCGTATGCGTGCCTCACCCTCATTCACGGCCCGCTGTCCGATGCACTGGGACGCCGCCGGATGGTGATCGTGGGCACGATGCTGTACACGCTGGCATCGATCGGCTGCGCTTTCGCGCCGAGCTTCGCGCTGTTGCTCGTCGGTCGTGTATTCCAGGGCATGGCGGCCGGGGTCGCCCCGACCATCGCGCGCGCAGTGGTTCGCGATCTGTACGACGGTTCGGACGCGCAACGTCTCATGGGCCTCATGATGATGATCTTCTCCATCGCTCCGGCACTCGGGCCGATCATCGGTGGCTGGCTGCACGTCGCATTCGGCTGGCGCGCGGTGTTCGGCTTCATGGGTTTCGTCGGCGCGGCACTTGTGCTGGCAAGCTGGCTCGCGTTGCCCGAGACGCATCCGAAGGAAAAGCGCATCCGCTTCCATCCGGGAGAGCTGTTGCGCAGTACGCTGAGTGTCGCGCGTCACGGTGAATTCATGCTGCTCGCAGTCGCGTGCGGCTGCACGATCGGTGCCGTGCTCGCGTATCTGGGCTCCGCGCCATCCATCGTGCTGGATCAATGGCATCTTTCCGAGACACAGTTCGCCTGGCTGTTTCTGCCGGTGATCAGCGGCTTCATGCTCGGCTCGTTCCTGTCAAATCGTCTCGCGGGACGCTGGTCGCGTCTCAGGCAGCTGCGCCTCGGATTCGCATTGCTGATCGGCGGCCCGATTTTCTTCCTCGCGCTCAATGCACTGATGCCGCACCCGCCCATACTTCCGCAGCAGATCTACCTGTTCGTCGTCGCTGCCGGCGCACAGTTGATATTTCCCATGCTCACGCTGGAGATGCTGGATCTGTTCCCGAATTCACGCGGCGCCGCCGCGTCCGTCTCCTCGTTCATCACGCTTGGCTGCGGCAGCATCGTCATGGGCGTTCTCGTACCCGCACTCGATTCGCAGTTGCCAAAGCTCGGAGTGCTGTCACTGGTGGCTGCGTGCGCCGGCGTGGTGGCATGGAGTCTCGCGCACCGCCGGAAGATTGCCGCCCCATGAAAAAAGCCCGCGCGTGAGCGGGGCTTTTCGTGGACGATGCAGAATCGTTCAGGGATTCTCAAGCGCCGAATCCCGGTGCTCTGCGACCTTGCCACCCTCGGACCGGAACATGTCGGCCCAGGTGGTGTTGTAGTTCTTCGTCGGGCCCTTCGGATCGGGATACCCCTGCTTCTTCACGAGCAGCTCGATCGGTACGGGTTAACGCACCTTCAAGAAGACATCGACGAATCCCTGCTGACCCGCACGTTCTTCCCCTTATTGGCGCGAGTCGCGCCAGCTGGTCAACAAGACAATTATCCCGCTCGCCGCGATGATCCATCCAGGCCAGGTCGGCACTCGCTGCGCCGCAAGCCACACGATTCCGCCGAGCAGGATCAGCGCGCCCGCGACCATGCGGCTGCCCTCGTTGCCGGTTCTCACCGGCAAGGCATGGATCTGAACGCGTGTGCCATCTGTACCTGTTGCGCGGGTCTCCACGCTTCGACGCAGCGCGGTGGGAAGCAGTTCCAGCGCGCGCAGCAGGTCCGGAAGCTGCTGAACCAGGCGCGCCGCAACAGCGCGCGGATGACGGCGCTCTTCCATCCATTGCCGCAGGATCGGGCTCGCGGTCTTCCAGATGTCGAGTTCGGGATACAGCTGGCGCCCGAGCCCCTCGATATTGAACAGCGTCTTCTGCAACAGGATGAGCTGCGGCTGAATCACGGCATCGAAGCGGCGCAGCACCTCGAACAGCCGCAGCAGCACTACGCCAAACGAGATGTCCTTGAGCGGCTTGTCGAAGATGGGCTCGCAGATCGTTCGGATCGCGGATTCCATTTCATCGACGCGCGCGTTGGCCGGAACCCATCCCGATTCCACGTGCAGCACCGCGACGCGCCGATAGTCGCGATTGAATACCGCCAGGAAATTCTCGGCGAGATAGTTCTGGTCGCGCGGATCCAGCGTACCGACGATGCCGAAATCCACTGCCGCATAACGGGGGTTCGAGGGATCTTCCACCAGCACGAAGATGTTGCCCGGATGCATGTCGGCGTGGAAAAAATTGTGCTGGAACACCTGCGTGAAGAAGATCTCGACGCCGTTTTCCGAGAGCTTGCGGAAATCCGTGCCGAGCGTCCGCAACTTTGCGACATCGCCGATGGGCACTCCGAAGATGCGCTCCATCACCAGCATGTTGTTGCGGCACAGGTCCCAGTAGATCTCTGGGACGTACAATTGATCCGACAACGCGAAATTGCGCTTGAGCTGCGCGGCGTTGGCGGCTTCGCGCATCAGGTCGAGCTCGTCGACGATCGTCTTCTCGTACTCACGGACGATCTCGAGCGGACGCAAACGACGCGATTCGACCCAGTAACGCTCGGCCAGTCCCGCGAGCGCATACAACACCTCGACGTCGCGTGCGATCACTTTGTGCATGGCGGGACGCAGCACTTTGACGATCACGTCACGACCGTCGTGCATCTTCGCGGCGTGCACCTGCGCGATCGACGCGGCGGCGAGCGGTGTCGTTTCGAAGCTCGCGAACACTTCGCGCAGCGGTTTTCCCAGCGAGGCCTCCACGATCTGACGCGCAAGCGGGCCGGGGAACGGTGGTACGGCGTCCTGGAGTTTCACCAGCTCGTCGGCGATGTCGGGCGG
Organism: Steroidobacteraceae bacterium; assembly: GCA_039929265.1. Classification (GTDB taxonomy): domain Bacteria; phylum Pseudomonadota; class Gammaproteobacteria; order Steroidobacterales; family Steroidobacteraceae; genus ZC4RG30. The sequence continues at coordinate 7,605 of JBDSRN010000126.1, forward strand.
CAGCAGGTCGCGGCGCGTCGAGATCGCCTGCCCGAACTTCACGAACACCGGGCCGAGCTCTTCGAGCGCGATGCGCAGGCGCTGCCCGCGATTGCCGCCATGACTGCGCTGGAACCACGTCCAGGGTGAGAGATAGAACAGGAAGCGCAGCGGGCGGTACAGATGCGTGGCGCGCACGAAATCCACCAGCCCGTGCCGCACGAGCACGCGCTGGATCTCGACCAGGCGCAGCACGACCCGCGCTTTCACGGATCCAGCTTTTCGATGCGTGCTGCCAGACGATCGACGTCTTCGCGCAGCTTGTCCACGCCCTGCAGGAACTCCGCCGCTTCGGCGCGCGGCACGAGATCACGCTTCTCGTGCGCGAGATATTCGCCGACATTCTGCACACCCGTGTTCGCGGTGCGCCGTGCCCAGTCGAGCGCCGAGCGCGCAAGGCTGACCATGCGGAAGGCAGGCGTGTCGCCGACCATGCGCGAGAGCTCTTCCTCCACATCCGGCCGCAACAGCAGCGCGAGCTCGCGGAATTTCTGTGCGAGGTGCACATCACCATCGATCTGCACGTCGCCGCGCTGGATCACCGCCTCGGGGGTGGCGCCCGCGAGCGCAAGCAGAGACAGTGGTGTGCCCGTGATGCTGGCATCGCCCGGCTCCGCTCCCGCCACGGGCTTGCTCAGCAGCAGCGCTTCGCCGTTGGATTCGACCGCGAGCTTCCATGGCGTGCTGCGCATGATGATTTCCACGCGCTTGCCTGAGAGCTGCGCGCACAACTCGCGAGCACGCGGTGACTGGGTGAGATTGCGGTTAAGTACCGCCTCGATTCTTTCGGTGAGCATCAGTAGCGATAGCCGCGATGTACCGCCACCACGCCGCCGGAGAGGTTGTGGTAGTCGCAGCCTTCGAGCCCCGCCTCGCGCATCATGCCCAGCAAGGTTTCCTGGTCGGGGTGCTTGCGGATCGATTCAGCGAGGTAACGATAGCTGTCGGCATCGCGGGCGATGATGCGCCCGAGCAGCGGCAGCACCTTGAAGGAATACGCGTCGTACAGCGGTCGCAGCAGTGGCTCGGCGAGTTGCGAGAACTCCAGCACCAGCAGTCGGCCACCGGGTTTGAGCACGCGACGCATGGATGCCAGCGCGGCGGCCTTGTCCGTGACGTTGCGCAATCCGAAACCGATCGTCACGCAATGAAAGCTCGAATCCTCGAACGGCAGCTGCTCTGCATCGGCCTGCAGCACGACGCTGCTGGCGATGCGTCCCTCATCCAGCATGCGATCGCGGCCCTGTTCGAGCATCGCTGCGTTGATGTCGGTGAGCACGACGAGCCCTTGCTTGCCGACCTGATCCGCCATGCCCGCCGCGATGTCACCCGTGCCACCCGCCACATCGAGCGCGCGCTGCCCGGGACGCAGTCCCGTCATGCCCAGCGTGAAGCGCTTCCACAGGCGATGCGCGCCCGCGGACATCAGGTCGTTCATGAGGTCGTAGTTGCCTGCCACCGAATCGAATACGCCGCGTACGCGCCGCGCCTTTTCGTTCCAGGCAACCTGTTCGAAGCCGAAATCGGTGCTGCTGCGGTTCTCTCGGCTGGTCACGCCATGCGTCCTCGAAAAGGGGGCTGCCATCTTAGCCAGCACCGCGACACAACTCATCGCTAAACGCTGCGTCCAGGGCGATGTGGTTTTTCGCCACGAATCGCAGTTGTAGGTGTCCGGCAACGAATCCGGTAATCAGCGTCTGGTTTCCGGGTTTTGGAGGCTAATAATAAGGGACCCATACAAAAATGCAGTGAACTAGCTTTCTGCACGAAAGTGGCAGAAAATCGCGGCCGGTTTGCGGCACATTGGTGTCGCCGAAGTGGGGGTCTTGTTAAGATTTGGCCGGGCTTGTGCCCGGCCTTTCTTTTTGTGCGAACAGTTGTCGCGTATTGCCCAAGCCCCGCCCGGCCAGATCGCTGCAACATTTTTCCAACCTGGTTGCTTGCACCGCGAGAAACGCTCAGTTGCCGCGCAAACGCTCCTGATATCGCTGCATGTTGCGATCGCGATCGCGCCCCAGCTCGTGCAGGAAACCCCACGTATACAAGCCGGAATCGTGGCCATCGTCGAAAACGAGTTTCACGGCGTACTGGCCAACCGGCTCGACACGCGTGATCTGCACGTCCTGCTTGCCCTTCACCAGCAGCGGCTCGTGGTCGCGCGGCGCATGCCCGCGCACCTCGGCCGACGGCGAAAACACTCGCAGGTACTCGAACGGGAGCTCGAACACGTTGCCGTCCGCGAAAGCCACCTCCAGAAGGCGGGACTGACGACGGAGTTTGATCTGGGTCGGCGCGGTGGCGTTCATGGGCCGACATCATCGACGCAAGCGGCCCGAAGCACTAGACTCACGCGCCTAAAGAAACTTCGGAGATGACTGTGGGAAAAGGTGATCGCAGAAGCCGTCGCGGCAAGATCTACAACGGCTCGTTCGGCAAGAGCCGCCCGAAAGCCCCGGCCAAGAAGAAGAAAGTCGCCGCCAAGAAGACCGTCCGCAAGTAACGCGGACGGCCCCGCCGCTGGCTACAGAATGTAGCGGCTCAGATCCTCGTCCTTCGCCAGACTGCCAAGGTGCTCCTCGACGTAGCGGGCATCCACGCTCAGAGTCGTCCCCGGGCGCTCCGCCGCGTCGTATGACACCGCGTCCAGCAGCCGCTCCATCACCGTATGCAGGCGGCGCGCGCCGATGTTCTCGGTACGCTCATTCACCTGGAACGCGATCTCCGCAATCCGACGCACGCCATCGGGCGTGAACTCCAACGCCACCGATTCAGTACCGAGCAGCGCCGTGTACTGCGCGGTGAGCGACGCGTCCGGCTCAGTGAGGATGCGCACGAAGTCATCGACCTTGAGCGAGTCGAGCTCCACCCGGATCGGAAACCGGCCTTGCAACTCCGGGATCAGATCCGACGGTCGCGACATGTGGAACGCGCCGGAGGCGATGAACAGGATGTGATCGGTCTTGATCGTACCGTGCTTGGTCGACACGGTGCTGCCTTCCACCAGCGGCAGCAGGTCGCGCTGCACGCCTTCGCGTGAGACGTCTGCGCCGCTCGTCTCCTGGCGTCGCGCGATCTTGTCGATCTCGTCAATGAACACGATGCCGTTTTGCTCGGCGTTCTCGAGCGCACGGATCTTGATCTCCTCCTCGTTGATGAGCTTGCCGGCCTCCTCGTCGGTGAGCAGCTTCTGCGCTTCCTTTACTTTCAGGCGCCGGGTGCGCGTCTTGTTGCCGCCGAGATTCGCAAACATGGATGACAGCTGCTGCTGCATCTCTTCCATGCCGGGAGGCGCCATGATCTCCACGCCCGCAGGCATGGCGCGCACTTCGATCTCGATCTCGCGCTCGGCGAGTTCGCCTTCGCGAAGCATTTTGCGGAAGCGCTGGCGCGTTTCGGCATCGCGTGGTTGCGGAGTTTCGTCGGTGGAAAACCCCATCATGCGCGGCTTCGGCAGCAGCGCATCCAGCACCCGCTCTTCCGCAGCATCGGCTGCGCGCGCCTTGACGAGCTCCATCTCCTCCTCGCGAGTCATTTTCACCGCGACGTCAGCGAGTTCCTTGATAATGGATTCCACTTCGCGGCCCACGTAGCCGACTTCGGTGAACTTGGTGGCCTCGACCTTCACGAATGGCGCGTGCGCGAGACGCGCGAGACGCCGTGCGATCTCCGTCTTGCCGCAGCCGGTCGGCCCGATCATCAGGATGTTCTTCGGCGTGATCTCCTGCCGCATCGGTTCTTCGACTTGCATTCGACGCCAGCGATTGCGCAGCGCGATGGCTACTGCGCGCTTTGCGTTGTGCTGCCCGATGATGTGCTTGTCGAGCTCGGCGACGATCTGCTTGGGAGTCATGTTGAGCCCAGCTCGTCGATGAGCAGATTGCGATTCGTGTAGATGCATATGTCGGCAGCGATGTTCAGCGAGCGTTCCACGACATCACGTGCACTGAGCTCAGTGTTCTGCAGCAGTGCGAGTGCAGCGGATTGCGCGAACGGGCCACCGGAGCCGATGGCGACCACGGGATGTTCGGGCTCGATCACATCGCCGTTGCCGGAGATCACGAAGATGTTGTTTGGATCGCCGACCAGCAACAACGCCTCAAGACGACGCAGGTAGCGATCCGAGCGCCAGTCCTTCGCGAGCTCGATTGCGGCGCGCGTGAGGTTGCCGAATTTTTCCAGCTTGCCTTCGAAGCGCTCGAACAGCGTGAACGCATCCGCGGTGCCGCCTGCGAAGCCCGCAAGCACCTTGCCTTCGTACAGGCGCCGCACCTTCTTTGCATTGCCTTTCATGACGGTGTTGCCCAGCGTCACCTGACCGTCACCACCGAGCGCAATCCTGCCGTCGCGACGAACCGCGAGGATGGTTGTGCCGTGGGGATTGAACGTATCCGACATGGTGCCTCGAGCGTTGAACTACGCCTTGCGGCGTGCGCGCGGGTGCGCCTGGTCGTAAATGCGGGCCAGGTGCTGAAAATCAAGGTGGGTATAGACCTGCGTCGTGCTGATGTCGGCGTGCCCGAGCAGCTCCTGAACTCCGCGCAGATCGCTGCTGGATTCCAGTAGATGAGTGGCAAATGAATGCCTGAACAGGTGGGGGTTCACACTGACCGGCAGGCCCTGACGACGCGCGTGCAGCGCCACCCGCAGCTGGATGGCGCGGGCGCCCACACGACGACCGTTGCGACCCACGAACAAGGCGTTCTCACCGACGGCGGCCATGGTCGTGCGCTCGGCGAGCCACTTGCGCGACGCCGTCAACGCCTTGCGCCCTACTGGCAGCAGCCGCTGCTTGCCGCCCTTGCCCAGCACGAGCACGGTGCGGTTTGCGGTATCCAGATCCGCCAAGTCCAGGCCCACTAGTTCTGCGAGGCGCAGCCCCGAGGAATAGAACAGCTCCATCATGGCGCTGTCGCGAGCATCGAGCGGTGTCTTTACGGGGATATCCAGCAATCGCGCGATCTGATCCGCATCAAGCGTGGCGGGCAGACGGCGTCGTGATTTCGGCGCACGGATTTCCGCGGCGGGATTGTTACGCAATTCGCGCTCGCGCTGCAGATAGCTGAAGAACGTGCGCAGCGCCGACAGGCGTCGTTGCACGCTGCGCGGCGCGAGCCCGCCAGCATGCGAACGCGCGGCGAAAGTCCGGATGTGCTGATTGTCGATGCCGGTCCAGTCGTCGATATTCTGCGTCGTGCACCACGCTTCCAGCTGCGCGAGATCGCGGCCGTAGGCTGCAGCAGTCAGGGGCGAAAGTCGCCGCTCGGTGGAGAGGTGACGCTCAAAGCGTCGCAACCATTCCTGCGACGCGGGATTCAAATCAGGAGTGACCCAGCGCGTCGCTGACGAGCTCAGCCATGCGACCGAGAAACTCCGTGCTCATGCCGGGATGGAAGCGATCGCGATCGGGGCTCCCGAGGGCGAGCAGACCGAAGGCCGCCTTGCCGCCCAGCGGCACGAGCGCGACCGAGCCGATTTCGACATTACCGCTGCCGAACAGGAAGTCACGTTGCGAATCGCGTATCTGGCCGCAGCGCGGTTTGCCCGAGGTGAACAGCGTCTCGAAGCTCGCGAGATGGTGATCCTGCGGCTCGAGGCGACGCAGGAATCGATCACCGGCGGGCAGGTCCGCGTCGACCTTGCCGAACAGCACCAGCACGGACTCGAACGCTTCGAAATCTTCGCGCAGGCTCTTCTCGAGCGCCAGGACAGTCGCAGCGCGGCCATTGGCCGAGAGCAAGCGACGCGTAAATCGATGGATCTTCTCGGCGAGCAGATCATTCGCACGCGCCACGCGCACGAAATCCGCAAGCTTGCGCTCGAGGTTCTGATTCTTGTCGCGCAGCACTTCGACCTGGCGCTCCACGAGCGACACGGTAGCGCTGCCCCGCACATGCGGCAGACGCAGGTTGGTAAGCAGGGACTCGTGCTGCACGAAGAAGTCGGGATTGCGCTTGAGGAACAGGACGATGCTGTCTTCGTCGGGTTCCCCGGCTGTCACTCCCCGAATCTGCAATTTGTTCATTCGACTGTCAGCTCCCTATGTCTACCCGACCCTGGAAAGATACTTCAGCAGGACCCTCGAGCCAAAGCGATTCGTCGGGGCCCTGCCAGTGTACCCGCAGGTCGCCGCCGGGCAGCGACACCTTGACGTCCGCATCGAGCAGCCCGCGTCGTCGACCGATCGCCACCGCGGCGCATGCGCCGGTACCGCAGGCGAGCGTCTCGCCGACGCCGCGCTCGAAGACGCGCAGATGAATGTGATCGCGGGTCGCGATCTGCATGAAGCCGACGTTCACTCGCTGCGGGAACGCGACGTGTCGCTCCAGCGGCGGGCCGAATCTTTCGACCTCTGCTTCGTCCACGTCATCAACCGTGAGCACCGCATGTGGGTTGCCTACCGATACGATGCCGAACTCGACGGTGGCGCCATCGACCTGCAGGTGCTGCGGGTCCGCATCGCTGTGCGTGACGAAAGGCAATGCCCTCGATTCGAAGCGTGGCTCGCCCATGTCGACCGATGCCCTGCCATGTCCATCCAGACGCGCGCGGATGAGGCCAGCGGGACTGTCGAGCACGAGCAGGCCGTTGCTCGCACGACCCTTCAACCGCAACAACTCCGCGACGCAGCGCGCGCCGTTGCCGCATTGCTCCACTTCGCCGCCGTCGGCGTTGAAGATGCGGTAATAGGCGACGGTGTCGGCACGCCTGGCGGGAAACAGCACGAGCGCCTGATCGAAGCCGATACCGCGATGACGATCCGACAGCGCGCGCCATTGCGCTGCGTCGGGCAGCCAAGTGCCGTTCGCTTCGAAAATGAGGAAGTCATTCCCCAGCCCGTGCATCTTGGTGAAGTCGATGCGCATGCCTGCAAGCATACACGCACCGGTGTTTTCAGAGCGCGGCGCGCTCCCGGTAGATACAGCGATCCATCACGGTGAAAATGCCTGCTGCTTGTGCCCGTTGCGCCGCGGCTGCATCGATCACGTCGAGCTGCAGCCAGAGTGCAGGCAGGTGCAGGCGAATGCATTCGTCGGCGATTGCACTCACGTGCTCGGAACGCCGGAAAACATCGACGATATCGATGCGCTCACCTTCCGGCATGCTCGCGACCAATGCGGCCAGATCGGGGTGCGTCGGCTCGCCGAGAATCTCGGTTGACTGCGGCGTCACCGGAAAAATGCGATAGCCGTAACGCTGCATACAGCGTGCGACGCCATAGCTCGGTCGCGACGGATCTGCCGACAGTCCGATCACCGCGATGTTGTGCGCACTGCGCAGCAACGCTGCGATCTGATCGTGGGAAGGGTTCTCGAACTTCATAGCCCCAGCCGTCCCTTGATCTCGCCCGCCTGTCGTCGGCTGATCTGCAGTTGATCTTCCACGTCGCGCAGGCGCACGAAGTGCTGGCCATCCGCATCCTTGTCGATGCCGGTGACGCAGCTCTTGTTCACGAGCGCATTGCGGTGCACGCGCACGAAATCCGCAACGAACTCGTCTTCGAGTGCGCGCAGCGATTCTTCAATGAGATCCGAGCCGCCCGTGTGACGCACGGTGGTGTACTTCTGGTCCGCCGCGAAATACAAAATGTCCGCCACGCGCACGAGCTTTAGCCCGTCACGCACGCGTATTGCAACCTGTGTCCGCTGGCGCTTGCCGCTGGGCACACCGGGCGCCGGCAGCGACTCGACCAGCGCAAGCTGCCTGCGGGTCAGGCGTCGCGCTCGTTCGAGCGCGGTGAGCAGCATCTCCTTGCGTACTGGCTTCAGCAGATAGCCGATCGCCTCGGCCTCAAAAGCGCGCATCGCGTATTCATCGTGCGCGGTGGTGAACACGACGGCGGGCGGGTCAGGCAGCAGCGCGAGATGTCGCGCGACTTCGAGGCCGTCCATGCCCGGCATGCGGATGTCGAGCAGTACCATATCGGGTTTGGCCTGGGCTGCGAGTTCCAGCGCCTGCATGCCGTTGGCAGCTTCGCCCGCGACGCTCAGCGGAAAATCCGGGCTTGTGAGTTCACCCACGAGTGCCCGCAACCGCGCGCGCGCGGGCTGCTCATCATCGATTATGGCGATTGCGAGGCTCATGGGTCGCTGGACTCACGTTTTCCTTCGACGTGCGGGAATCGCAGCCGCACCACGAACTCGTCGCCCTGGCGTCCCGACTGCACTTCTGCGCGATCACCATACATCAGCGCAAGCCGTTCGCGAATGTTCGCGAGCGCGAGGCCATGGCCCGCGCGCGCCACGGAGGTATTGTCGAGCGGCAGCGGATTGCGTACGGCGAGCATGACAAAGCCATCGACGCCGCTGCCCTCGACGATGATCTCGCCACCGCCCGGGATCGATTCGATGCCGTGACCGATCGCGTTCTCGAGCAGGGGCTGCACCAGAAGACTCGGCACGAGCGCGCGCATCGGCAGATCGCGCACCTGCCACGACACCTTGAGCCGGTCGCCCATGCGCAGCTGCTCGATCCGCTGATAGATGCGAGCGACCTCGAGCTCTTCCTTGAGCGTGATCTGCGCGCGCTCCTCGCTGAGGTTGGCGCGAAACAGGTCGGCGAGATCCTGCACGGCTTCTTCTGCCTGTGCCGGATTCGTGCGAGTGAGTGCCGCGATGGTGTTCATGCTGTTGTAGAGAAAATGGGGCCGGATGCGTGCCTGCAATGCGTGGATGCGCGAACGCGCGTGGCTTTCGACATTGCTGCGCCACTGGTGCGTGACGTAAAAATAGCGCAGTGCGAGCCCGGTCACTATCAGGCCAATACCGACATTGCGGGCGAGGAAGGGCAGGTGCTCGCGCGGGAACAAATCGTTCATCTGCGCGGGGCCCAGCAGCTCGCTGCCGCCGGCGAGATAGGCAGCCTCCGAGACGATCGCGATCAACGACACCATCATCAGCAGCGTGACCCCTGATGCGAGCGGCAGCGGCAGGCGCGCGAGCCAGCGCCGCGTTACGCAGAGCAAGCCGGCTGCCGCGAGTCCGACCCACACGAGGAACAGCGACGTGCGCGCCAGGTCGGGCCAGAACCCGAGGGCCGCGCCGGTGCCACCCTGGCGCGAGAGCGCGAGGAGTATCGCGGTGAGCTCGACGATCAGCATCATCGCCAGCACGGCTCGCGGAGCGCAGAAGTCCGGCAGCCGCAGCCGACGGACGCTAGTCAAAGAGCCGTTCCTTGAGCCGGAACACGGATGAGATGTCCTCGTCGCCGTAGCCTTCGACGATGAGCTGTTCGTATTCGGCGAGCATCTCGTCGACCACGGGCAGGCTCGCGTCCTGTGCCGCAGCCATGTCGCGGCAGATTTGCAGGTCTTTCTTGTGCAGACGCACCCGGAAGCCGGCCGGGTATTCGCCCTTGATCATGAATGGCGCGCGGTTCACGAAGTACCAGCTGGAACCCGCTCCCTTTCCCAGCGCCTCCACCACCTGCGGCAGCGGCAAGCCTTGTGCCCGCGCGAACGCCATCGCTTCGCCGACGGCGCGGATTATCCCGGCGCACATGATCTGGTTGGTGGCCTTGGTTGCCTGACCGGCACCGCTCGGCCCGAGGTACGTGACGGTCTTGCCGATCGCCTCGAGCACGGGCGTTGCGCGTTCAAAGGCGGCGGGGTCACCGCCAGCCATGATCGTGAGCGTGGCGTCGCGAGCGCCCTCGACACCGCCACTGACGGGGCAGTCGAGAAATGCAGCGCCGCGGGTCTGCAGCAGGTGCGCCGCTTGACGGGCCGTGCTGGAACTGACGGTGGAACAATCGATGACGAGCAGGTCTGGTCGGGCGGCAGGCAGCAACGCGTCGATCACCGTGAGCACATCGCCGTCTGCTGAGACACACAGGATGATGGTCTCGCAGGCCTGCGCAACCCCGGCGGGATCCGCGGCGACCGCACACCCGGTCTCCCCGGCGAGCGCCTGCGCCTTGGCGACACTGCGGTTCCAGACGCTGGTGAGCAATCCCGAGCGATGCAGGCTGCGCGCAATGTGCATGCCCATGGCACCGAGACCGATACAACCCACTCGCATGTTCAATCCAATTATTGCGGGCCGCAGGCCTCGTCCAGATTCGACTTCGCGCTCACGCGCTGCGTATCGGCCTCCGCATCCGACAGGTATTGGCGCTCGCCATTGGCGTTGGTCTTGAAGATACGTCGCGCCCGGAGCGATTTCTCGTAGAGCTCACGGGCCTGCTTGCACTGCTCGGCGCGCACTACGGCAACATCCTGCTGGACGGTCTGTATGGTGGCGTCCTTGCCCTGCTGGGCTTGGGAATCCGCCTGGGATTTTCTGAGCCGCTCTGTCTCCGCCGCTGCTGCGGCATCGTTGCTCCCCGGCAATCGGGTCTTGGCGTTCGCATCGACCCGCACCGCGCCGGGCACCGGTCGGTCGCTGTACTGCACGCGCCCCTGCGCATCGGTCCAGCGATACACATCCGCCTGGACAGTCTGTGCGAGCAGTCCCCCCGCGAGGATCAGCGCCGGAAGTACGAGGTGTTTGCGCATATCGGAATTATCGCCTTTTCCTGCGGGCGTCGTGCATGGCGCTATGTGAATCGGATCACAAGTGAAAACAGTCTCCAGCAAAGACAAAGCCCCGGCAACCATGAGGGCTTGCCGGGGCAGGGGTACTTCGGGGCCCCCCTCGAGGCGTGTGCAGGGGCTCCCAAAGGGGCCTTCAGACGGAGGCTACTCAGTCGTAAGCGCGCTCGCCGTGCTCCGCCGTATCCAGACCTCCGCGCTCAACTTCCTCGCTCGGGCGCAGGCCGATCGTGAACTTGAGCAGGGTAAAGATGATGAAGCTGACGATCCCGGACCAGGCGACAGTGATTGCAACAGCCGTGATCTGCTTCAGGACCTGGCCGCCCATGGTGTAGTCGTCCACACCGACGCCGCCGAGGTCGGGCGATACGAACACACCCGTGAGGATCGCGCCCAGGATGCCGCCGACTGCGTGAACACCGAACACGTCCAGTGCGTCGTCATAACCGAGCAGCTTTTTCAGGCTCGCAACCGCCCAGAGGCAGACCAGGCCGGCCATCGCGCCCAGCGCGATGGCGCCCATCGGTCCGGCCGCGCCGCAAGCCGGCGTGATGGCGACCAGACCGGCAACGGCACCGGAAGCGCCACCCAGCATCGTGGGCTTGCCGCGCATGATCCACTCCGCGAAGGTCCAGGAGCACACCGCTGCCGCGGTCGCGACGAAGGTATTCAGGAACACCAGACCGGCGAACGAGTTGGCTTCCAGATTTGAACCCACGTTGAATCCGAACCAGCCAACCCACAGGAGGGCGGCGCCGGTCATCACAAAGGGCAGGTTGTGCGGCGGCATCGCTGTCGTGCCGTAACCCATGCGCTTGCCAACCACTAGGCAGCCCACAAGGCCTGCGATACCCGCGTTGATGTGTACCACCGTGCCGCCTGCGAAATCCAGGGCGCCGAGCTTGAACAAGTAACCTTCGGTGTACCAGACCATGCGTGCGATTGGCAGGTACGAGAAGGTAAACCAGAGCACCGAGAAGATCAGCACTGCGGAGAACCTGGTGCGCTCGGCGAAGGCACCGACCGCAAGAGCTGTGGTGATCGCGGCGAAGGTGGCCTGGAAGGACACAAACACCAGTTCTGGGATGACGACGCCGTCAGTGAATGTGGTGGCGGTAGAATCCGGGGTGATTCCCTTCAGGAACAACCGGCTGAAGTCGCCGATCCACGCGCCGTCACCGTTGAATGCCAGGCTGTAACCGTAAATGACCCACAGTACGGTCAAGAGCGAGAACACGACGAGTACCTGCATCAGCACCGACAGCATATTCTT
>JBDSRN010000127.1:0-7705 GCA_039929265.1 Steroidobacteraceae bacterium
GCAATAGGTACGACGTCCCTCGATCCACCGCTCGAAAGTTGCTCATCCGTACCACTCGCAGCGAAATAACTGCCGCAAATTATATCGCCTCATCCACACTCAGTCGTTAAGTCCGACAGGCTGCTAGGCTCTTGGCCATGGAAATGATCGCTCGCACGATGGAAGCGCTGTCCTTGTCTACGGGAAGGCCTGTGACGAAGCTGCGGTCGATCTTGATCGTATTGAGCGGCATGCGTTGACTTCGGACAGGGTCTGGTGCCGCTGGAGAAGCTGGGTGACGTCAAGATCAACTCCCTGAAAGTCTCGGGCAAGTACTTCGATTGGAGTCAGGACAACACCCGGAAGGATGCGTTCATCGCGATCGTCCACGAGATCGGCAGAGTTCTGCAGATTCCGATTGTGACTTGCCAGATCGAGAGCGAGGTCATGGATACCCGGGCGGACGACGCCGGCCAGCCTGGGAACCGGCAACTGACGCAGCGCAGGAAACTTTCAAGTCCTTCGAGGCCTGGATGCGCGACTAGCTGGAACGTCAGTTGATTCGGTATCACGTGTTTCTTCTAGATACTGGTCCGGTCCCGAGGAATCTGTGTCGGGCATCGCTCCAGATACTTGGCCTCAAGCGCTTCTGTGGCAAGCGGCCTGCAAAACAGATAGCCCTGCATCTCATCACAGTTCAGTAGACGCAGCAGCCGCGACTGCTCTTCGGTTTCCACCCCTTCCGCGACGACTTTCAGCCCCAACGCGTGTCCAAGTCCAATGATCGTGGAGACCAGGGCAAGGCCATTGGGGCTGATGGCCATGTTGGCGACGAATGATCCATCGATCTTGATCGTGTCGATCGGTAACCGCGTGAGATAGCTCAACGAGGAGAACCCGGTCCCGAAGTCATCGATCGCGATGGTGACGCCCAATTCACGAATCGCCTGCAGGTTCGCGACGCTGTGGTCGATATCCTCCATGAGGAGACTCTCGGTCAGCTCGAGTTCCAACGCGGTCGCGTGCTGTCGCCCGGCGCCGATCACCTGCTCGATCAACTGGATGAATTGATGCTGCCGCAGTTGCAGGGGTGAGACATTCACGGCAATGCAGACCGCATTGAGTCCCAGTGAAGCCCAGCGCTGATGATCCTGGAGCGCCCGGCGCAACGCCCAGGCCCCGACTTCAAGAATCAGGCCTGTCTCCTCCAGCACCGGGATGAAGCGCCCCGGTGCTACGAGGCCGGTGCGGGGATTGTTCCAGCGTAGCAAAGCCTCCACGCCGGTGACGCGCCCAGTGGCGAGGCTTACTTTAGGCTGATAGTGCAGCACGAACTCCTCGTTGCGCAGAGCATCGCGGAGTTGATTCTCGAGCGTCAGCCTGCCGGCTGCCGCCTCGGTCATCTTCTGCGTGAACATCATGTAGCGGTTGCCGCTGGCCTTGGCTCGCTTGAGGGCGATCTCCGCATTCGTGAACAGGGTGGCCGCGTCGGACCCATCATCCGGAAACAAGGCCATCCCGACTTTCGCGGCGACCCGCAACACCGTGTCATTCAACTGAAATGAATGGTCCACGAACTCCGTCAGAGACTTTTCGATGAGACGGGCGGCATCACCTTCGGTTGCGATCTTCGGCAACACCATCGCGAAGTGGTCGGCATCCACGCGGGCCAGCAGGCCCGTATCCGAGACATTGAGCGTCAGCCAGGTCGCCACCTGGCGCAGCAGCTCGTCTCCGGCCGACTGTCCGAGGCTGTCATTTACGATCTTGAACCGCTCCAGGTCGAATATACACAGGGCGAGCTTGTAACCGCCGCTTGCCGCGCTGCGCACGTATTGATTCACGCGCTCGAGGAACAGCCTGCGATTGGCGAGCCCGGTCAGTACGTCGTAGTACGCGAGATAGTCGATCCGCTTTTGCTTTTCGATATGATCCATACCGAACGCGATGTCGCTGGCGAGTTCCGCCAGGAGCTTCATCTCTTCATCGTCGAAGAATGCGGGCTCGGCGGCATAGAGGACAAACACGCCCACCGCAGTGCCGGAGACGATCAGCGGCAGAATCGCCATCGAGGCAATGCCCCGATCCTTGCGCTCCTGGGTGAGCACCATGGTGGTATCGCCGACTATCTCATTGGTCACCATGGCACGCTTTTCCCGCACCGCGCGTGCAGTCGTGCTCGTGCCCGCCAGCGCGATTGCCTCGAGCAGGCTCGAGCGTCCATCAACCAGTGCGAGCAGATCCGGATCTGCCCCTTCCGCTGCCACCGGCACGATGAGCTGTGCACTTCTGTCTACGATTCCGATCCAGGCCATCGTGAATTGCCCCGGGGTCAGCGCAATGCTGCAAGCTCCCTTGAACAGTTCATCGCGCTCGTTCACCCGCACGATGAGCGAATTGATACCGCTCAGCATTCCGTAAACTCGATTCAGGTGCCGCATGCGGGTGGCGATGAGCCGCCGCTGTGTTATGTCTTCGCCGATGCTGGCCGTGCCCGTCACTACCCCGTCGGGCGAGCGCAGCACCGAGTTGCTCCAGCGAATCAGCCGACGCTCGCCAGAGCGGATGAAGATCTCGTTCTCGACTTGCCGGGCTTCGGGTCGGTCGGCCAGCAGGGTTTCGAACGCAGCCTTGGCGCCGGCGAGCGCCGGCGGCGCAAAGAGTTCAAACCAGTTCTTGCCCATCACCTCCTCGATCTTCCAGCCGCTCAGTTGCAGCAGGCAGTCATTGCAATAGGTGATCAGCCCCGCAGCGTCGAGCATCACCGCGGCGAGTTCGACATTGTTGAGCAGTTCGCTGAAGCGGCGCTCACTGTCACGCAGCGCTTTCTCCGAGTGCATGCGTACGGAGATGTCCTGGGCCATGACGAAGATGCCGATGACTTTTCCATCTGCATCGCACACCGGCACCTTGTCGGTCTGGACCCACGCCTCGATGCCGTTGACGGCGGGCATGCTTTCGATGATCCCAAGCTTGGGCACGCGACTTCGGATGACCTCCAGGTCGTCCGCGTAGTACTTCGCCGCCTCGTCCGGGTAGATTTCCTCAGTTGCCCGACCTTCGATATCGGACACTGCCCGCCCGGCGGCGCTCGCGACCTGCTTGTTGACACGCAGAATGCGATTTTCGGTGTCCTTGAACCAGATCATTGCGGGCAGCAGATCGAACAACGCGCGCAATTCCGTCTGCTGTCGGCGCAGGGCGTCGTCAACCTGCCTTTGCTCGGTGATATTGACGTGCATCACGACGGCACCGCTGGGGGGTTGACCCGCGAGTGGCGTAACGCTCAGGCGGAACCAGCGTTGCTCGGCTGACGAGTGGCAGGGATATTCGATTGCGAAAGTGGATGATTCACCTGCAAGCACGGCGCGGATGCCGGCGGCAACGGCCACTCCTTCGGCCGAATCGGGCCCGCGCGCCCCATCGCAAAGCTCGAGATAGTTGAGGCCGATCCCATAGTCCCGACTTGCCAAGCTGTAATGAAGGGCAGAACGACGCCACACCCGGTTGACCGAGATGATTCGTCCCTGTACGTCGAGCAACGCGATCTGCGCAGGTAGCGCGTTGAGGATGGCTGACTGTCGGGCGGACTCGCTGTCGCGCAGCTGCTCCTGGGCGTGCAGCAGGAGAAACGAGCGGCCCTCGCGATTTGCCACCGTGTCGACTTCGCCGGCTGTGAGCTGCTCCAGGCGCAGCAAGCGTGAGTGAACCGATTCGATCAGTCCGGCGATCTCGTGGGCGCCACCTTCGTCAAGTGAAGGCGCCGGAATGCTCACGCTGCAGGATCCCCGAGCCCGAGCGCCAGCAACACGGTGGGGGTCTGGTTGAGAGTGCCGACAATTCGTACGTCGGGACCCGGTACGTATCTTACGAGTGTCGGAGTCATGAAAACCCCGGCTGCCAGCGCGCGTTCCGGCTCACGCAGGACGTCGATGATCTCTATCGTATGCCTACCCGCCAGGTGAACCTGGCACAGCCGGCGCAGGTTCGCCACCGCCTGTGCGGAATTCTGCGTGTGGTCGGCTATGAAGAGCCGGAACTTGCACACCTCCGCGCGTTTCATTTTTTTCGCGCGGCGCGGGGCTTGACCGCGACATCGGCACCACGCAGTTCCCGCATCCGGTCGGCGCCGCGCTTCTGCGCCCAGCCACGATTTGCGTTGGCACGGGCAAGCAATGTCTTCTCGACGGCCTTCGCCACCAGTTCGGTCTGCAACGATTTTGCGCGTACCTGCAGCACTGCCTCCTGGGCATCGAGGCTGACGCGCTTGAGCTCGTCGGCGACCTCGGCGTCCTCATTCGCGAGGCGCATGGCGGTCTCCTTTTCCCACCGCATCGCCCCCATGAGCACTTCACCGCCGGCGGTATAGGTATCCGCGATCGTCACTCCTTCGCTGCTGAGCACCAGCTCGCGCACCTGGTTCGAGTGCGCCGTGCCGCGGGACTTGATGATCGACATTCCCCGGTTGCGCTCTCCGGCCTGGACGAGATAGTTCAGGTGCAGCCAGGTATCGGCCATCGTGGAAATGTGCAGCGCCGTGACCCCTTCGGCGTTCGCGCTGAGTTCATCGTGCAGGCTGGTGCACACGAGCGTAGTGCCGCTTGCCTTCGACCAATCCATCAGGCGCTCGGCTACGCCATGCGCCGTCAGCTCGTTTCCCGCACGGGACAACGTGGAGACAGGGTCGATGACCATGCAGCGTGCGCCGTGTTCCTTCGCCAGCGCCTTGATGTGGACCATCAGGCTTTCGGCGCTGCCCGTGAGGGTGCGAGCCGAGATCATGCGCAAACGGCCGTCCTTGATAAAGCGTCCGAGCTGAATCCCCACCGAAGTGAGGTTGCGCACCACTTCGGAGCCATCCGAGTCGAAGCTGACGAACATCGTGCGCTCGCCGCGCAAGCAGGCGGCCTCGGCGAACGCGCCGCTCAAGGTCGTCTTGGCAGTTCCGGGATACCCCGTGATCAATACGGTTGCACCCCGGTAGTAGCCCCCGCCCAGCATGGTGTCGAGGCGCTCGATGCCGCTGGAAACCCGTTCTGCGGAGACTTCGGTGTCCTTGCGGCCCAGCGTGCGCGCGATGGCGACGTCGAATCCCTGCTTGCCGATGACGAACGGCGATTCGTCCTCGATGAACCGCGAGCCGCGGTACTTCTGCACCCGCAGATTGCGCTGCGACACGCCGAGTTCCAGGCGATGGTTCAAGACGATCGAACAGTCCACCATGTATTGCAGGAAGCCATAGCCCGGCGTGCTGAAGGTGTTGTGCTGGTCATCGTCCGCCTTGGCCGTGATGAGTCCGGTCAGCCCCTGTGCGACGAGCCACATGTGCAGGCGGTAGAGCTCGGCACGCTTGGCTGCCGCATCGGGCAAGAGCGCCAGCACGACATCCAGCGCATCGAATACGATGCGCTGCGCCTTCATCTTGCGCGCCTTGACGCCCAGGGCCGCCAGCATCCCGCTGATATCGAAAGTGCCCGCCTGGATGAGGTCCGGCAGCGGCTGCGCGTCAACGAAGAACAGCCGGCGCTCTTTCAACTCCTCCAGCTTCCACCCGAAATTGGCACAGTTGGCAACGATGCGTGCCGGTGTTTCCTCGAAAGCAACGAAAATTCCAGGCTCCGCCAGGTTGCCGGCACCGTATGCCAGGAACTGCAATGCGAATATCGTTTTGCCTGAACCCGGACCACCCAGGAGCAGCGTTGTCCGGCCGCGGGGCAACCCCCCGCCGGTGACCTCATCGAATCCGGTGATGCCGGTCGCGGCTTTGCTGGAGCCAGAAGGTGCTTGCAGTCGCGTTTTCATGCTGAGTTCGGCAGGTGGAAGGTCCCCGAGCCGGGCGGGAAGGGAGACGGCGCAGGTCAGCATGGTCAGATCGTGCACCGCGCGAGGTGCGCTAGCAGACATATTCAGACATCTGCATGCCTTGATGAGGCGTACCAGTATCGTCCCGGACGGATCAAGGTGAACCCCGACCGACCAGAAAAAATTCCGCAGCAGATTGCGTGTGCGCGGGCGCGCGCAGAGGCAGGCACGACTTGCTCACGGCGCCTGTCTGATCTCATGAGCGTCGGAGCATGCACTTCGTTCACTGAGCCACGGCCCTCTTGAAGAGCGCCTTCCGATCAACAATTACATGTTGATTGTCCGACGAGCCTCGGTTGGCTGATGCGTCTTCGGTCAGCACCTGCAGCTTCACCTCTCGAGACTTCGGCATGTACAGCAGATCACCCGCGTCCAGCGGCGGCCTATAGCCCGCTATCAACCACCGGTTCAGCGGGTTCTGCGATTCGCCGGGCAATCGGCCACGTATGACCGCGCCCATCAGGATGGGCGCGAGCGTTACCGATAGTCCCGCCGCAGCCGCCATGGCATAGGACTTCGTCAGCGCAAGCGGACCGAACAGCCGCCCCTCCTGGGCCTCCAGGGTGAGTACAGGGAGAAAAACACTGCAGGACCCACTTCGACGGCGGCCGCTGTCATCAAGTGCCAGCGTGCCTCTACGACGAGTTGCCGGTCGGGATTGGCGTGCTGCCAGGCTTCCACTTTCTTGTGAGCGTTCTCGATCATCACGATCGCGGCATCGACCATCGTCCCGATTGCAATCGCAATTCCGCCCAGCGACATGATGTTGGCGCTGATGCCCTGATAGCGCATCGCGCCGAACGCGATGAGCGCGGAACGCAGATGCCGCAGGAAGAGCCCGTAGACAAGCGCCACGACGCGTCGCAACCCGAAGTTGAAAGAGACCGAAGAGGCTACCCGCGCTGCCATCTCGCTCGGCGGCATTCGCGCCGCAGGAAAGGCGATCGGGTGCGCGCGCACGCTGTGGAAGTTCGCCGTGTCGCGCGGAACATTGCGCAGGAAGTGCGTAAGCCCAAGGCCCCGGCCACGCTGCACACCGGCGTCATCGATCAGCAGATTTTGAGCCCCGCCGAAATCGCGCGGCTGGTGAACGCGGTGCCCGCCGATCACCGCACCACGGTCAACTTCCTGTTCCGCACGGGCGTGCGCTTCGGCGAACTGCTCGGCGCGATGTGGAGCGACGTCGACTGGGCGTCCTCCCGCGTGCTGATCCGTCGCCAGCGCAGCGGCATGACGGGCGAGTTGACCGCGCCCAAGACGCAGGCGGGCACACGGTGGATCGATCTGGACGCGCAGCTGATCAAGGAGCTGAAGGCGTTGCGGCTCCGCACGCCCGGCGACTTCGTGTTCCCGCTCGCCGAGCGGAACTGGCGCTCCCGCGTGTGGCACCCGTCGCTGCGCCGGGCAGGGCTGCGCTCGGTGCGTATCCACGACGCTCGCCACAGGCACGCCTCGTTGCTCATCGCGGCGGGCGCGGATGTTGTGGCGGTATCGCGTCGACTCGGGCACGCCAACCCGAGCATCACGCTGACGGTCTACAGCCACGTCTTCGCTCGGCGAGACGCCGCGCCGTTGGGCGAGAAGCTCGCCGCGTTCATGCTCGCGGAAAGTGGTGGTTGCGATTAGGTTGCGTCGAGCCCTTTCGGAGCCGAGGACCAGATGCAAGTCGTTGAAAAGATGGTGGCCGGGGGCGGAATCGAACCACCGACACGCGGATTTTCAAGACGACTTCCAGGTCACGCACCAGGAGGCAAGGCAAGCCAATTCAGCAAGTTAGCTGGGTCGAATGCTCGATGGCTAACGTTGCATTACGGCATATTTCGATGATTTGGAAACTGCTGTGGAAACATCTATCCCCTGGCCT
>JBDSRN010000128.1:0-3232 GCA_039929265.1 Steroidobacteraceae bacterium
CGACATCAAGGCAGACCTCGCCGCGGTGCTCTCTTTGAGCGGGGATCTCGCCGCGTTCCGGTTCGAGCCTGCGTTCGCGGATTCGCAGCAGGCCCCGCCTTCGTGCCTGCATCCGTGTCGATCGGCACGCATTCTGCGCGGCGACGACCTCGTTGGCTTGCTGGGGGAGCTGCATCCTGAGATAACCCGTGAGCTGCACTTTACATATGCACCAATTCTGTTCGAGGTCGACGTTGACCTTGCTACGGCAGGACCAATCTCGGCCATCGCGCTGCCTTCGCGCTTCCCTCAGGTGCGTCGCGATATTTCGTTCACAGTGCCGCTCGCGACGCCTTTAAGCGCAGTCCGCGATCGTGTTAGTGTTGCTTCGCCCAGCCTGTTGCGCGACCTCCGCATTTTCGACCTATACCAAGGGCCGGGCATAGAAACTGGTCGAAAAAGTGTCGCTTTAGGCTTGATTTTACAAGATAATAACCGCACGCTGACTGACGAAGAAGCGGACCGGATCGTCGCCGCGGTGGCAGCCGATCTGCAGTCGAATTTGGACGCCAAGATTCGAGAATGACTATGGCTCTCACAAAAGCTGAAATGGCGGAAGCGCTATTCAACCAGCTGGGCCTGAACAAGCGCGAAGCACGCGAACTCGTGGATCTGTTCTTCGAGGAGGTGCGAGGCGCCTTGTCCAATGGCGAGCAGGTGAAGCTCTCGGGTTTCGGTAATTTCGACCTGCGCGACAAGAATCAGCGGCCCGGCCGCAATCCCAAGACCGGTGAGGAGATCCCCATCAGCGCGCGCCGCGTGGTGACTTTTCGTCCGGGCCAGAAGTTGAAAGCCCGCGTCGAAGCTTATGCTGGAACCAAAGAACAATAACGAACCACCGCCGATTCCCGGCAAGCGCTATTTCACGATCGGTGAAGTGAGCGAGCTGTGCGGCGTGAAACCGCATGTTCTGCGCTACTGGGAGCAGGAGTTCCCGCAGCTCAAGCCGGTGAAGCGTCGTGGCAACCGCCGCTACTACCAGCGTCAGGATGTCATCGTGATCCGCCAGATCCGCAGCCTCCTGTACGAAGAAGGCTTCACGATCGGCGGTGCGCGCAACAAGCTCACGGGGGAAGATGCGCGAACCGACGTCAGCCACAGCCATCAGATCATGCGTCAGGTGCGCGTCGAGCTCGAAGAAGTCCTGAAGATCCTGCGACGCTGAATTGCGTCGCTTCCCGCATCACGCGCTGCGTGCGTGCTCGTGAACGTCATTGTGCAGCCAGTCGCGCCACGGTGCGGTCTCGAACGCCGAGCACAATACACGCACGCGTGCGGCATCGAGCTTCGCGAGACAACGGGTTTCCTGGAACGCGTTGAGAGGCCCGATGATCTTCGCGATGTCCGCGACCGCCAGGTCCGTGTACGCCATGCTCCAGTCGCCGAACGCACGATGCGTCACCGGCTCGAACGCGATCTGCGCGATCGCATTGTGGCGCGGGTCTGAGTAGATCCACTCGAAGGCGTTTTCGAGTGCGTCCGGACGGCCCTCCAGCACCTGCAGGAAACTGCCATTGCACTGGAGGAGCATGCCCGTGATCCCGGCTGCTTCGTTGGCACGACGCGAGTCATCCAACAGTTGGCCGACTGCCCGGGCATCCAGGTGCTCTATGGCGACGCTGGAATAGATGCATTGATAGAGCAAGTCCATTTCTCACCGTCGGCGTGCATTCGCCTGAACCCACGGTAGGCCCGCTTGCAGCCCGATAGGGGGACATCATTCACAGTATCGAAGGCCGGCAGGAGGAGTTATGATGCGCGCGCCTCGCAGGCACCATTTGATAGGGGTACCTGCAGGGCTTTTCCCATCGGTCGGGGCGTGGCGCAGCCTGGTAGCGCACTTGCATGGGGTGCAAGGGGTCGGAGGTTCAAATCCTCTCGCCCCGACCAGTTAATTTCGGTCCTTACTGGACACATCGGTAACGATTTATACCGATGACATGGGTAACACTTTAGCTTCGAAAGGGTTCGGGGCGCACCCCACACACTGGCCCGCGTGCCTTCCATTCCTGCCGCCGCCGCCGCATGGCGGCAATGTGCGACCATCGCTGTGTAGATGATCGCCGCTTGTAACAATCTCGACGAGCAGCAGATCGCGCCCGGCCGAATGACTTGCGTGTAGCATGCGAACATGCCGTGTTTTCCCTGTGACGTGTCCGTATGAACAGGTTGGCGGTGCCGCGGCATCTCTCAGCTGGGCCGCCTGCCCTGGGAGAAACAAAATAAAGGGGAACAGTTGCCCCCCGAGAACAGGTCGGTATCAGAGTTTCGGGACCACTAAGTGAGAGGGGATTGGCCCCGTCAATACGCGCGAGGAACGCAGATCGTTCAGCGAGCGACAAGCTACGGCACACTGCCATCGGCTCGGGTTTCTAATGCCGGGGAGAGGCCCACTTTCTTTACGAGCGTCCGAAGTGGAACATACCCGATGCGTCCTCATGTCATCCAAAGAGGGCATTTGATGAGGAGTATCTTGTCGAAAGGTGGGAGCCTTAATCTCCTTAAGCCCCTTCGCGCGGTCCGCCAATCTAACGCCCCATAAATACTGACCGCGATGGTCAGCGCAGTAGCAGAACCATGACTTGCCCCATCGTCGCAATTGGCGCCTCGGCCGGCGGTCTGGAGGCGCTCTCGGAGCTTCTGGGGGCGTTGCCACCCAAGAGCGGCATGGCCTATGTCATCGTCCAGCACCTGGATCCGGCGCATCCGAGCCTGTTGTCAGAGCTCCTGGGTAAAAAGACGGCAATGCCCGTCAAGCAGATTCAGGATGGGATGGCGATTAAGGCCGGCCATGTCTACGTCATCGCGCCCAATACCACACTGACGATAAATGGCGAACGACTTCATCTGGCGCCCCGTCCGGGTGACCGACCGCATCATCCTGTCGATGTTCTTTTCGGCTCGCTTGCCGAAGCGCGCGGGGATATGGCGATCGGTGTGGTGCTCTCGGGGGCGGATTCCGACGGATCGCTCGGCGTACAGGCGATCAAGCACCGCGGCGGTATTACCTTCGCCCAGGACCCGCAGTCAGCGCGATTTTCGAACATGCCCCGGAGCGCCATCGAGACCGACTGCGTGGATTACGTCCTGCGCCCGGGACAGATCGCCAATGAACTCGTGCGCCTGGGCACCTCTCCTTATCTGCGCGGAGCGCCGGTGTCACCGAGCGCGCTGCCGCAGCCTGGTACCGAGG
>JBDSRN010000129.1:0-5114 GCA_039929265.1 Steroidobacteraceae bacterium
GCGTTCTGGGCCGAAAACCTGCTGCACACCGGTGGGCGCAACCTCATCTGGGCGGTGGTGCTGGCCTGCACCGCGCTGCTCGTCGCCTCACTGCGCATGGCATCCCTGCGGCGCTGGCGCAGCTCACTGATGCTTGTCATCGTCGGGATCGGAGTGACTTCGGGACTCATCGGGTTGCTCAAGCAGGTGACGCAGGTGCACTGCCCATGGGAGCTGCAGGGATTCGGTGGCACCCTGCAGTACGTGCATCTGTTCGCTCAGCGCCCCGCGGGCGCCGTCGGCGCGTGCTTCCCCGGCGCGCACTCCGGTTCAGGTTTTTCACTGTTCGCGCTGTACTTTGCATTCCGTGACCGCAGTCGCGCCCTCGCTCGCACGGGACTGATCCTCGCGCTGCTGGTGGGTTGCACTTTCGCGTTCGGACAGGAGGCGCGCGGCGCGCATTTTCTGTCGCACGACCTGTGGAGTGCATTCATCGCGTGGCTGACGTGCCTCGCGCTCTACACACTCGCGCGTCGGCGCCTCGCCGCAGATTGAGCGCTGTCAGCACAGAACAGCTTCTCCCATGACTCCCGCTCCGCAGGCGACGGATCGTTCACCACGGCACTGACGCCATCGATGGTACGTGCTGCTGACTGTCGCCGCGAGTGCCACCACTTCTGGCCCGCCGCCACTGAACGCGGGACTGCGGGGCGCGCTTCGCGGCGGGCTTGCGCCCAGTTGATGGAGTCGGTGTTGTAGCGCACCTATCCGGAATGGGCGAGCAGCTCGGTCGCATCCGCCTTCGGATGCGTGATATCCGCGGACGGCGGGGTCGCGTCGGGTTCGAACATGTGGCGTCGCACCCCGCCGCTGCATTGAATCACTCATCTTTGCTGACCCCAGGGGTTACTGACGCATGGTTGCCCATGCCTACAGCCAACGCAAAACCGAGCGGGTAGTATTGGCTGAAACTCAACAAGGAAGACCACATGAGCATCTTCGGCAGCATTCTCGCGAAACTCGGAATCGGTGCGGCCTCCGCGGCAGCGGCGCCGACGGCGCAGCCGATCACACCGGCGAACGCATCGCAACCCAAGCCCGCCTCGCCAGCCGCGCCGGCAGCCCCCGCGATACCATCGGCGATGTCCGAAGTCGACGTTGCCGCGCGGCTCGAGAAGCGCGCCGCCGAGAGCACTCAGAAGCTCAACTGGAAGACCTCGATAGTCGACCTCCTGAAGCTGCTCGATCTCGACAGCAGTTTCAGGGCACGCAAAGAGCTCGCGACCGAGCTCGGTTGTCCGGCTGAGCTGATGGGCGACTCGGCCAGGATGAACATCTGGCTGCACAAGAGCGTGCTCAGGAAAATCGCCGAGAACGGCGGTTATATCCCCGCCGAGCTCATCAACTGATTGCGCGAAAATTTCCACGGCGCAGTCATCGCGACGAGATCAACGATGGTCACCTGGCCCTGTTGCGGAAGCCCATTTTGACGAGAGTAACGATTCCCACGGTCTCGATGGCTGCCCATCGGCACGCTCGTCGCCTTTCTCGTCTGCGGTTACCTGAGTGACAGATACAGCTGGCGCGTGCCGTTCTTCTTCGCGTGCATCCCGGGCATCTTCATCGCGCTGTTGATGCTCGTGCTGCGCGAACCCAGGCGCGGCGCGCCGGATCTCAAGGCCGTGGCCACCGAGCAGGTGCCGCACTGGGTGCACCCATGACGCTCAGCGGCGATCGAAAAGCTGCGCGTGCGCCTCAGTCGAAGGGATGCCTGAGCACAATCGTCTGCTCGCGGTCAGGGCCCGTCGACACGAGGGCGATTGGCACGCCGGTGAGCTCCTGCAGGCGCTCGAGATAGCGCCGCGCATTGGCGGGCAGCTTCGAATACTCCGTGACACCCACGCTTGATTCGCTCCAGCCCGGAAGCTCTTCGTACACCGGCTCCACGTCCGTCAACGCGTCGGTGAGCAGCGGCGGCTCGGACTCCACCACTCCGCAAACCTTGTAGCCCGTGCAGATGCGCAGCGAGTCGAGCGAATCCAGCACATCGAGTTTGGTGATGCACAGACCCGTGACGCTGGAATGTGTTATCGAGCGGCGCAGTGCGACGGCATCGAACCAGCCGCAGCGCCGGCGCCGACCGGTGACCGAACCGAACTCGTGACCGACCCGCGAGAGATGGTCACCAGCCTCGTCGAACAATTCGGTGGGGAACGGTCCCGCGCCAACGCGCGTGGCATACGCCTTTACGATGCCGAGGACGTAGTCGAATTCGCGCGGACCGAGGCCCGTGCCGGTGGAGGCACCACCGGCCGTCGTGTTCGACGAGGTGACAAACGGGTAGGTGCCGTGATCGACATCGAGCATCGCGCCCTGCGCCCCCTCGAACAGCACGCTGGCGCCCTCACGGCGCAATGTCGCGAGCTCGCGCGTGACGTCGACGACGAGCGGCTTGATTCGCTCGCCCAACGCGATCTGCTCGTCAAGCGTCTTCTGGAAATCCACGGCGGGCAGCGAAAAGTATTTCTGCAGAACGAAGTTGTGGAAGTCGAGCACCTCGCCCAGCTTGGCGGCAAAACGATCGCGCTGGAACAGGTCCGCGACGCGCACCGCGCGACGCGCGATCTTGTCTTCGTACGCGGGACCGATGCCGCGACCGGTGGTGCCGATTGCATTGACGCCGCGCGCCCTCTCGCGTGCGCGATCGAGCGCAATGTGCGAGGGCAGGATCAGCGGGCAGCTCGGTGAGATGCGTAGGCGCTCGAACACCGGGACGCCTTTGTCGATCAGTGTCTGCGATTCCTTGAGCAGTGCCTCGAGCGACAGCACCACGCCGTTGGCGATGAAGCAGCGCACGCCCTCGCGCATGATTCCAGAGGGGATCAGCGACAGGATGTGTTTTTCGCCCTTGATTACCAGCGTGTGGCCGGCATTGTGTCCGCCCTGGAAACGCGCGACCGCGGCGGCCCGCTCGGTGAGCAGGTCGACCAGCTTTCCTTTGCCCTCATCGCCCCATTGAGTGCCGATGACGATAACGAACTTGCCCATTGATTTCACCGCGCGAAAAACAGCAGAACCAGACCACCGAGCATGCTGAACAGCCCACCCAGACGCAGCTCCCGGTCGCCCAGTTCGGCGATCTTCGCGAGTGTACGGCGCGCGCCGCACGGATTGAGAAACGGCATGATGCCTTCAATCACGAACACGATGCCGAGCGCGGCCAGCAGATCACCCCAGTTGATGTCCACGCGCCGCGCCGTCGATCGTCAGCGCTTGCCAGGAGCGTTCATATACTTGAAGAACTCGCCCTCTGGAGCGACGACCAGCACGTCGCCTTCTTTGCCGAGCGCGTTGCGATACGCCTGCAACGAACGGTAGAAACCGTAGAACTCGGGCGCCTTGTTGTACGCGCGCGCATGAATACCGGCCGCCGTGGCTTCGCCTTCGCCGCTGATCGTCTGCGCCTTCTGCGTAGCCTCGGCGAGTATCTCGGTGCGCTTGCGGTCCGACTCCGCGCGAATCCGCTCAGCCTCGGCACTGCCCTCAGCGCGCAGCCGGTTCGCCAGCGCGCGGAAGCTCTCCTGCATGCGCTGATAGACGGAGCCGCTGACCTCGTCCGGCAGGTCGATGCGCTGCACGCGCACGTCGACGAGGTGAATGCCGACCTCCTGCGCCTTCTGGCTCGAGTGCCCGAACATCTCGCCCTTGAACGCAGCACGCTCGGCGATGACGATCTCCTGCAGTGTGCGCTGCGCGACGACACCCTTGATGCCGTCCTTCACGATTTCGCTCAACCGGCGTCCGGCATTGTCCTCGTCACCCGCGAAGCTCTGGTAGTACAGGCCAACGTCTGCGACCTGCCACTTGATGTAGAAGTCGACGATGAGCCCCTTGTTCTCGCTCGTGAGGAAGGTCTCGCCCTTGTAGTTCTGCGTCACGATGCGCCGCTCGAAACGATAGATCTTGTCGACCGGCGTCTTGAAGTGAAGTCCGGGACCGTAGTTGTTGCCGACGATGTTGCTGAACTGCGTGCGGATCGCGACCTGCGCCTCGTCCACGGTGAATACGCACGTGGAGGCGAGCAGAATGAAAGCGGCAACGCCGATCAGAATGCCAATGGCCCGAGTTGACATCAGCGATCTCCCCGCGCACGGCCATCCACCGTTACGGTGTCCATCTCGGGCAGTCGAGTCGCACCACCCGCCTGTTCAGCAGTCGAGCGCGAACCACTGCGTTCGAGCATCTTGTCAAGTGGCAGGTAGATCATGTTGCCGGCGCCCTTGGCATCCAGGATCACCTTGCGCGAGTGCGCCAGCACGTATTCCATCGTCTCGATGTACAGGCGCTGGCGCGTGACTTCCGGTGCAACCGCGTACGCGGTGGCAAGCTGCGAGAAGCGCGACGCTTCGCCCTCGGCCTGCGCGACGATCTTCGACTTGTACGCCTCGGCATCCTGTTCCGTGCGCTGCGCCGTACCTAGCGCCTTGGGCAGGATGTCGTTCGCGTACGCCTGGGCTTCCTTGCTGAAGCGATCGCGATCCTCGATGGCCTTGTTGGCGTCGCGCTGCGAGGCCGCCACCGCTTCGGGCACCTGCACGTCGACGAGGTTCACGGTGGAGACGACGATTCCGCTTTCGTAGGTGTCGAGCGTGCGCTGGATGAGATCCCGCGTGCTCTCGGTGATCTGCTGACGCGAGCCGACCAGCACGTCGTCGAGCTTGCTCTGGCCGACGATCTCGCGGATGGCGCTCTCGCTGATCTCCTGAAGCGTGCCTTCCGGATCGCGCACCTTGAACAGCACCGCCAGCGGATCGCTGTAACGGAATTGCACGGCCACGTGGATCTCCACGAGATTCACATCTGCGGTGAGCATGCGCGACTTGTAGTCGATGCTGTTGATGCTGGCGACGTTCACCTTGCGCACCGTTTCAATCGGCCAGGGCAGATGCATGCCGAGTCCGGGCCCGCGCGTCCCGACGTATTTGCCGAAGCGCTGGATGACGCCCTTCTCCGCGGCGCCAACCTGGAACACGCCGGTGAACAGCCACACGAGGAACACTGCGCCGAGAACGAATAGCGGTGCGCGCGACTTTCCGTCGTCATCGCCGGCGGTGCCACCGGTGCCACCGGTGCCG
>JBDSRN010000130.1:0-3818 GCA_039929265.1 Steroidobacteraceae bacterium
AGGTGATAGCGGCCCGTAACGCGCTGCGCGAGCTGGCGCAGGTCGTTGCGACCGAGCAGCTCGCGCAGCTCGGGCTGACCGATGAGGATGATCTGCAGCAGCTTCTGGGTCTCGGTCTCGAGATTGGTCAGCAGGCGCACCTGCTCAAGGACTTCGGGTGCGAGGTTCTGCGCCTCGTCCACCACAAGTACGACGCGCTTGCCGTCGGCATGCGCGCGCAGCAGATAGCGGCTGAGGATGTCGCCGAGATCCTTGACGCTGCCCTCTGCGGAGTCCGGCACGCCGATGCCGATCTCCTCGCAGATGGTCAGCAGGAATTCCGGCGGAGTCATGCGCGGATTCAGGATCAGCGCGATCTCTGCGTTCTTGGGCGCTTTCGCGAGCAGCGAGCGGATGATGGTCGTCTTGCCGGTGCCGACTTCGCCAGTAAGCTGGATGAACCCGCCTGCCTCGTCGATGCCGTATACCAGATGCGCGAGCGCCTCCGCGTGCCGTTCGCTCATGAACAGATAGCGCGGATCTGGCGTGATCGAGAAAGGCTTGTCACTGAGGCCGAAGAACGAGCGGTACACGATTACCTTCCGGCAGGCAGTTCCGACGGATCGAAGTCGTCGACGTTGATGAGATCCATGACGCGGCGATCATAATCGCGAAGCAGCGCCGCTTCTTCGGTGTTCAGTATGCCGAGCTGCAGCGCCTGTTCAAGCTGGCCCGGCGTGTCGAGCGCGGTGACGCGCCCGGTCTTCTGCCCATCCACACGCAGCCGCTTTTCCAGTGGTTCTACGCGCTGCGCCAGCGCCAGGGCTTCGCCCAGCGCGCCGAGTGGATTGCCGGGTTCCACCGTGCGATACACCAGCTGACACAGTCGATCCCGGGCCGGGCCTGGTGTCATCATCAGCTGCGCGATGCTGCGACCGAGGCGATCGTCCGGCGCGAAATAAGTGCGGCCGCGCGGGAAGATCAGGATGCGCATGAACGCAGCGAGCGGCCGGCTGGGGAAATTGCGCAGGAAATCGTGCAGCTGTTCCTGTGCCTTGTAGAGCTGCGCGCGGCATGCGAACTCGACGATGGGCAGATCGCTTTCAGGATGACCTTCATCCTCGTGATGCTTCAGAACCATCGAGGCGAGGTACATGCAGGAGAGCACGTCGCCCAGTCGCGCGGACAGGCTTTCCTTCTTCTTCAGATAACCGCCGAGCGCCAGCATCGCGATGTCGGTCGCGAATGCGAACGACGCGGAGAAGCGCTCAATGTGCTGGTAGTAGCGTTTTACCGCACCACGACCCGGCGCGCTCTCGAAGCGCGCGAACGTGAGCGCCATCACCAGCGACCGCACGGCATTGCTGATGGCGAAGCCAATGTGTCCGAACAGCGCGCGGTCGAATTCGTCGAGGCCCTTGCGCCGGTCCGGATTGCGCGCGGCCTCCATCTCGCGGAACACGAACGGATGGCAGCGGATCGCGCCCTGCCCGAACACGATGAGGTTGCGCGTGAGGATGTTGGCGCCCTCGACCGTGATCGCGATCGGCGCCGCCTGCCAGCCGCGCGCGAGATAGTTCTTCGGCCCGAGCATGATGCCCTTGCCGCCGTGCACGTCCATCGCGTCGGTGGAGACCTGCCGGCCCATCTCGGTGACGTGATACTTCAGCATCGCCGAGGGCACGGACGGTTTCTCGCCGGCATCGATCGCCCCGACGGTGACGCAGCGGCCCGCGTTCATCGTGTAGGACATGCCGACCATGCGCGCGATGACCTGCTCGACGCCCTCGAAGCGACCCACCGGCGTGTTGAACTGCTTGCGGATGCGCGCGTACGCGCCGGTGGCCCACACCGCCGCAAGTGCGCCGCCCGTCGCGCTCGACGGCAGCGAGATGCAGCGCCCGACCGAGAGCTGCTCGATCAGCATCTTCCAGCCCTGCCCTGCGGTCGCCGTGCCGCCGATGATGCAGTCGAGCGGCACGAATACGTCGGTGCCCTGGATCGGTCCGTTCTGGAACGGGATGTTGATCGGGAAGTGCCGCCGCCCGATCTGGATGCCCGGCGTGTCGCGCGCAATCAGCGCGCAGGTGATGCCGATGTCCGCCTTGTCACCGATCAGTTTGTCGGGATCGAACAGGCGGAACGCGAGGCCGACCACGGTCGCGATCGGCGCGAGCGTGATGTAGCGCTTGGAGAAATTCAGACGCAGCCCGAGGAGCTCGCGGCCCTCGTAGGTGCCTCGGCACACGATGCCGGTGTCGCTGATAGATGCGGCATCCGAGCCGGCGTGCGGGCTCGTGAGTGCGAAGCAGGGGATCTCGGTGCCGTTCGCGAGGCGCGGCAGGTAATGGTTCTTCTGCTCCTCGGTTCCGTAGTGCAGCAGCAGTTCAGCGGGTCCGAGCGAGTTCGGTACCGCGACCGTCGAGGAGCAGGTGATGCTGCGCGAGGAGATTTTGGTCAGCACGCAGGAGTGCGCAAACGCGGAGAACTGCAATCCGCCGTACCGCTTCGGAATGATCATCGCGAAAAAGCGCTGCGACTTGAGGAAGGCCCACACTTCGGGCGGCAGGTCGGCGCGGCGATGCGTGATGTCGAAGTCATCGAGCATCGCGCACAGCTCCTCGCACGGGCCGTCGAGGAACGCCTGTTCCTCGTTCGACAGATGCGGCGGCGGCGTGTCGAGCAGCTTCTTCCAGTCGGGCTTGCCGGTGAACAGTTCGCCGTCCCACCAGACCGTGCCGGCCTCGAGCGCATCGCGTTCGGTCTGCGACATTCTCGGCAGCAGCTTGAGATAGGTGCGCAGGAACGGGCGTGTGATGAGCGCCTTGCGCAGCGGTCGCAGGTTGCACAGCCACAGCAGCGCCAGCAGGATGAGCAGCACGCCTTTCCAGATGCCGGCAGGCGAGCCGAACCACAGGTAGCCGGCGAGTAGCACCGAGAACACGGCGCAGAATACGAGCAGCGACAGGCGTTGGTACGCGAGTACCAGCACCGCGCCGACGAACAGCAAGGTGATGAGCCAGCCCACGTGCGTTACGGCGAACAGCGCCGCCACGAGCAGCAGGGCGATGACGACCGCTAGCAACATCGGGCGACTATAGCCCTGCGACGTGCCTCAGAGCAGCGTCCTCACGCCCTCGCGCTCTTCGGCGAGCTCCGCATAGCTCAGGTCCATGCGCTTGCGGCTGAACTCGTCGATCGACAGCCCCTGCACGATCGAGTACTCGCCGTTCTTCACGGTCACCGGGTACGAGTAGATGACGCCGGACCGGATGCCGTAGCTGCCGTCGGAGGGCACGGCCATGCTGATCCAGTCGCCCTCGGCGGTGCCGTTGACCCAGGTGTGCACATGGTCGATCGCGGCAGCGGCGGCGGAGGCCGCAGAGGAGGATCCGCGCGCCTTGATGATCGCCGCGCCACGCTGCTGCACGATCGGGATGAAGGTCTCCTCCACCCACTTCTGATCCACCAGCGACTTCGCGGCCTTGCCGTCGATGCTTGTGTGGCTGATGTCGGGGTATTGTGTGGCGGAATGGTTGCCCCAGATCGTGAACTTGCGAACCTCCGTGCTGTGCTTGCCGGTCTTTTCCGCGAGTTGCGCGAGGCCGCGATTGTGATCGAGGCGCGTCATCGCGGTGAAGTTGCGCGGATTGAGATCCGGCGCATTCGCCTGTGCAATGAGCGAATTCGTGTTCGCCGGATTGCCGACGACCAGCACCTTCACGTTGCGATCGGCGACTTCGTTCATCGCCATGCCTTGTGCGGAGAAGATCTGCGCATTCGCGAGCAGCAGGTCCTTGCGCTCCATGCCGGGGCCGCGCGGGCGCGCCCCGACCAGC
>JBDSRN010000131.1:0-4622 GCA_039929265.1 Steroidobacteraceae bacterium
TCATGGACCTTCACCGTGAGCTTTCTCGTTGTCGCGTTCATTGGCATCGCGAGCGCCTACAAAACGCTGGTGCTGCGCGGCGGTGGGGGTGTTGTTGCGCGCTCCCTGGGAGGCGTGCGGGTGGATCGGGGCACTGAAGATCCGCTGCGCAGGCGCCTGCTCAACGTCGTGGAAGAGATGTCGATCGCCTCGGGCGTGCCCATGCCCGAGGTATATGTCCTCGAGCGCGAAGCTTCGATCAACGCGTTTGCCGCGGGCCATACGCCCGCGAATGCGGCCATCGGGGTGACGCAAGGAACGCTGCAGCAGCTCAACCGCGAGCAGCTGCAGGGGGTCGTCGCCCACGAATTCAGTCACGTGCTGAACGGCGACATGCGCCTTTCGCTACGGCTCATGGGACTGGTGTTCGGTCTGCTTGCGGTGGCAATGCTCGGGCGACTCCTCCTGCGCGTTGCGGCGCATGCCAGGAAGGGCGCCGCGCCGTTCCTCGCCGCGGGCGGCGCGGTGATTGTAATCGGCTACGTGGGCCTCGCTTGCGGGCGCTTCATCCAGGCGTGGATCTCGCGCAAGCGTGAGAGTCTTGCTGACGCCTCGGCGGTGCAGTTCACTCGCAATCCCGATGGGCTGAAGGAAGCGCTGTTGCGCGCGGCTGCGCAACCCTCCGCGACGGTATTCACCAACGCCGATACGGAAGAAGTCGGTCACATGTTGTTCCTCTCCGCCGGCAGGCGGGCGCTTGCGACGCATCCCTCGCTGTTCGAACGTCTGCAGGAATTGCAGCCGGGCTACACGAAAGGGCAGTTCGAATCCGAAGTGCGCCTGGTGCAGAAGCGCTGGGAACGCGAGGCGCAAGCCGCGTCGCCCGCACCCGCACCGAAAGAAGCCGCTACCGGGCTGTTGCGTGGCACGCTCGCCGTGCCCGCGCTTGGCTCGCTCATCGCTGCAACCGTCGGAGATCCCGGGACGCGGCACATCGAGTTCGCGCGCATGTTGCGCAAGGCGATGCCGATGGTGATCCAGCAGTATGCGAAGGCGCCGGAGTCGGCACGCGTGATGA
This sequence comes from Steroidobacteraceae bacterium, assembly GCA_039929265.1. GTDB lineage: Bacteria > Pseudomonadota > Gammaproteobacteria > Steroidobacterales > Steroidobacteraceae > ZC4RG30. The sequence continues at coordinate 1,058 of JBDSRN010000131.1, forward strand.
TGTGCGCGATGCTCTTGTCGCGTGAGGATGCGGTGCGCGCGAAGCAGATGGAGGTTGTGAAGAAAACGCTGCCCGCGAAAGACGCAGCCGGCCTGGATGCCGCGAGCTCCATTGCGCAGGGGCTTGAGCCGATTCTGCGCCTGCCGTCCGTGCTCCGACTGTTTCCCGTTCTGCGCCAGCTTCCCGATGCCGACAAGGATCAGCTGCGCGAGCTGCTCGACACGCTGGCGAGCAGCGACGCGCGCATTGACGTGTTCGAATTCGCCCTCACCAAGCTCGTCAGCGACTCGATGCAGGACGCGAGTAATCCTGGTCCCCAGCACGGCAACGCGACCATCGAAGATCTTGCCACCGAGATCGGCCTGACGTTCGCTGTGCTGGCCCGACATGGCGCCGCGGACGAAATGGCCGCACGCCAGGCATATGAAGCGGGGATCGCTCCGTTGCTGCCACGCGTGCGTCCGGGCTATGAATGCCCGGCGAGCTGGGCCGAGCACTATGGCGGCGCGCTCGACGCGCTCACGCGCCTGCGCCCTGCCGCCAAGGAATTGCTGATCGGGGGTTTGGTACGCACGATCGCGCACGATGGTCAGCTCGCAGTCGAGGAAGCCGAGCTGCTGCGCACAATCTGCGCGGTGCTCCAGTGCCCGATGCCGCCGGTACTGCCACCGGCGGCAGGCTGAATCACCAGGGCGCTGGTTTGTAGTCCTTCAGGAACTGACCCCAGGCGTGCGTGCCGGTGAGCGCGCCAGAGAAGATCGGATCGACGATGCGTGCAGCGCCATCGATGATGTCCAGGGGCGGCGCGAATCCCTGTTCCGCCTTGCGCGCGGCGTGCACTGCCGGATCCTCGTCGGTGACCCAGCCCGTATCCACTGCGTTCATGTGAATGCCATCGCGCACGTAGTCCGGCGCGCTGGTGCGCGTCATCATGTTGAGTGCCGCCTTCGCCATGTTGGTGTGAGGGTGCTTGTCGGTCTTGGTGGTGCGGTAGAACTGGCCTTCCATCGCGCTGACGTTCACCACGTGCTTGTGCGCGCCGGGTGCGCGCAGCAGCAGCGGCTTCAGGCGTGCATTGAGCGTAAACGGTGCGATCGCATTCACCAGCTGGACTTCGAGCAGTTCGGCGGATTCCACCTCGTGCATGCGCAGACGCCAGCTGTTGGTCGTGCGCAGGTCGACTTGCTGACGGTCTTCGTCGTAGCGCGCGGTGGGGAAGAGCGTTTCGCCGTCGCGAAAATCCTCATCGAGATACCGACGCTGAGAAAGTATCGCGCTGCGCAGCACACCCTCACCATGCACGGGGCCCGATGCAACGAGCGCACTGGGTTCATTGCCCCGCACAAACTGCAGTGTGTGACACAACGCCTCGTGGCTCGCGAGGCTGTCGCGCCAGTCCGACGGCAGGTCGCTGCCCGCGGTGGCTTCGCGTTCGAGCAGATGGCGAAAAAAACCCGCCGGGCGGCGCACAGTCTGGCAGGCATTGTTCAGAATGTGATCGAGGCGCGGCAGGCGTTCGAGCAGGTGGCGCGCGAACAGCTCAACGCTCGGAGTGTGTCGCAGGTCGATCCCGTGAACCTCGAGCCGGTCGCGGAAGCTCATGAAATCCGGCTCGCGCGCATAACGATCGAGCGAATCGATGGGGAAGCGTGTGGTGGCAATCACGTGCGCGCCGGCGCGCAGCAGCTTCAATGCTGCCTGGAAGCCGATCTTCACGCGCGCACCGGTGATGAGTACGTACTGGCCGCTGAGGTCGGCGGTCTGCGAGCGCTTCGCGTAGTTGAACTCGCCGCAGGGCCTGCACATGGAATCGTAGTATCGGTGCAAGGTGGAGAAAGGTTCCTTGCAGACGTAGCACGTGCGCTCCTTGTGCAACGCGGCGCGTTCATCAAGCGCCGGTTCAGGGGGCGGCAGCCACAGGGGCGCGTACTGCGTGGCGCGCCTCTGGATGCGCTGTCCGGCCTGCTCCAGGGCGCTGCGATCGTGCGCCTTCGCGGCATCGCGCTCGGCGCGGCGGAACGCCTTGGCCATCTTCACGAGATCCTGACGTTCGGGCTTTGCCACCAGGCCCGCCATTGTCAGCAGGTCGCGACGCTGTTCCTGGGTCAGGGTGGTGAGATGTGAGCGGTCGGCTTCGATCGCACGCAGTACGCGGATGCAGATGAACACATCCTCCGGCGACAGTTCATTCATTTGTTCGGGTTGATCAGGTACTTCGCACCCGGGCCGTGCTGGCGATAGGCCGCGATCGCACCAAGCTGCAGAGCCTCGCGCGATGGCATGCGGCAAGAGTACGCTTGCGTGGACATGGAGTTCAACGACCGATTACCTCACACTACGCAGACATCATCGCGCGGCAGTTCTATCTGATTGTGCGCGCGAAGTTCCAGGGGCGCGCCTCAGCGCAGGAGCGAGATTCCCGCGCGCACGGTCTGGATCTTCTTGTCGTAGTCGCGCAGGTTCTCGCCATAGCCGTTGAAGTACTGGATCGTCAGGAAGCTCGCGAAATCCAGCAGACGCGTGCGGATCGGGATAGTGAGATCCACCTGGCTCGTGAAGCGCTCGAAGCCATTGCCCATCCGACCCGTGTAGGCGAGGGCGGTGCCACGCGTTTTGCCGAACACGAGTTGCAGATCGCCGTTGCCGCGAAAGCGGGCGAGTTCGCGGTTGTCCGAGAGCCCGCCGACATACGTGAAGATGCGCGGCGTCGCGATGACGTGGACGCCATCGGGCCGGCCGAGCAGGAATGACGCGCGCGCGAACACCACGTTGAGGCTGCGCGATTCCTCGTCTGCCTGGCCATTGGATTCGTGCTGAAATCCGCCCTGCACGCCGAGCAGTTGCAACGGGTCGCTCGCCGCAGTCTCGTTCGCCGGCGCAAGCCATTCGGCGAACAGCGACGGGATGTAGCTCGTGTCATAGAAGGGACTCGAGCTGGAGCCGAGCTCCCAGAGCGAGCGCTGCGTGTAACCAAACTTCAGCCCCGGCTTCTCGCCGCGGATGCTGCCAAAATTCAGCACGCGATACTTGAAGCTGAACTGGAACTTCGCGGCAGGCTCGTCCGGGCCGTAGATGAAGTAGATCGGTTCGTGCGCACTGAAGCGGCCGACGAAAGTATTCTGCAGTTGCGCGACGACCGGCGTTACCGAGGTGATCGGGCTCTGCGCAACGACCCCCCGATTGTCGATGTTGGACGGTGCGCCGGCCAGCACCGGTACGACGGCGCGCAAGTTCATCGCCGGAGTCTCGTCGACCGCCTCCTGCGTCACTTCGAGGATGAGATTGCCGAGCGCATCGGGCGGCAGGTCAAGCGTGTAGCTGCGCGATGCAAATGCGCCGGCGGACACATCCGTGGGCGCAATTGCCCGCGCACGCAACTCCACCGGCCACTGTCGTGCGCCAGCAGTCAGCTTTCCGCGCAGTACGTCGGGTGCGGTGAACGGGCTGTCCGTTGCCGCGGGATTCACGCGCAGCAGATCGATGTTGATCGTCGCGGCGGGCGCGCTGGCCTCAGACGGTGTCACCAGCGTGGTGATGAGCGCGTCCGCGGCGACGGCAGGGAGGC
>JBDSRN010000132.1:0-20480 GCA_039929265.1 Steroidobacteraceae bacterium
CACCGAGTCGCGCTCGCTCGCGGCACGTGGCACGCGCGTGATCACGCGCGCCGAGGGTGTGTACAATTACGAGGCCGACGACAAGCGCATCCTTGATGGCATGTCGGGGCTGTGGTGCGTGGCGCTAGGCTACGGCCGGCGCGAACTCATCGATGCCGCGATCGCGCAGCTGGAGCAGCTGCCGTACTACAACTCGTTCTTCCAGTGCGCGACTCCCGCGGCGATTGAACTCGCAACGCTGCTCGCCGAAGTCACGCCAGCGCAGTTCCAGCACGTGTTCTTCACGGGCTCGGGCAGCGAAGCGAACGATACGGCCGTGCGGCTGGTGCGCCATTACTGGGAGCTGGAGTGTCAGCCGCAGCGCAACGTCATCATCGGACGTCGCAATGGCTATCATGGCAGCACACTCGCTGGCGCGAGCCTCGGCGGCATGAAGTTCATGCACGCGCAGGGCGGACTCCCGCTACCGAATTTCGAGCACATCGAAGAACCGTACTGGTTTGAATACAATTCAGGCCGCAGTCCCGAAGAGTTCGGCCTCGCGGCCGCGCGCGCACTCGAGACAAAGATCCTGGAGCTCGGCGCCGATCGGGTCGCCGCGTTCATCGGCGAGCCGGTGCAGGGGGCTGGAGGCGTGATCATTCCGCCGGATTCCTACTGGCCGGAGATCCAGCGCATCTGCGATCGTTACGGAATATTGCTGATCTGCGACGAAGTGATCTGCGGTTTCGGTCGCACGGGTCGCTGGTTCGCTTGCGAGCGCTTCGGCGCGCGTCCCGATCTCATGCCGATCGCCAAAGCGTTGTCGTCGGGCTATCTGCCCATCGGCGGATTGATGGTCGGCGAACGCGTGGCGCGCGTGCTTATCGACAAGGGTGGGGAATTCGCGCACGGCTTCACGTACTCGGCACATCCGGTGACGTGCGCGGTGGCCGTGGCGGCGTTGAAGGTCATCCGTGACGAGAAAATCGTCGAGAACGTGCGCGACAGTCTCGAGCCATATTTCCAGGCGCGCTGGCGCAAGCTCGGGGAGCATCGGCTGGTGGGCGAGGCGCGGGGCGTCGGCCTGCTGGGTGCGCTCGAGCTGGTCAAAAACAAAGAGCCGCTTCTGCGGTTCGAGCCGCGCGGCAAGGTGGGCGAGCGGGCACGCGACATCTCGATCCGCAATGGCCTCGTGATGCGTGCGGTGCGAGATACGCTGATCTGTGCGCCGCCGCTGGTGATCACCATGGCACAGATCGATGAGCTCATCGACAAAGCGCAACAGACGCTCGACGAGACATACGCGCAGTTGCGTACGGAGAGCCTGCTCTAGCCGTCATGCGCACGCGGGCAGCGCCCTGAATCCAACACCGTGCACGCAGTAGCCGGGCGCATGAGGCCGGCCGCTGCGCTGGCTCGACCTCGTCAGCAACCAGACTTCCCACTTCCCCTCGCACTGGGATATAAAGTTGTTCAGCAAGGGGCGCTTTCAGCGCCTTCGATTGGAAAACAAACAATTGAGTACCAGGAGTATTCCATGAGCGTCTCACCGCTTCGCCTTGTCCTTCCCGCCGCGCTGCTCGTCACGTTGAGCGCGTGTGGCAAGAAGGCGGAAGAGGCGCCGCCACCGGCAGCGTCCGCGGCCGCATCTTCTGCCGTGCCAATGGACTCGGAGAAAGTCCTCAACGTCTACAACTGGTCCGACTACATCGCGCCGGAAGTCGTGCCCGCGTTCGAGAAGGAATACGGGATCAAGGTCAACTACGACGTCTTCGATTCCAACGAAGTGCTCGAGACCAAGCTGCTGGCTGGTCGCACGGGTTATGACATTGTGGTCCCGTCGGCCTCCTTCATGGAGCGCCAGATCAAGGCACAAGTGTTCCAGAAGCTCGACAAGGCGAAGCTGACCAACCTCGGCAACATGGATCCGGAGATCCTGCAGCGCGTCGCCCTCCATGATCCGAACAACGAGCATTCGGTGAACCTGTTCTGGGGCACCTCGGGCGTCGGCTACAACGTCGACAAGATCAAGGAGCGCATGCCGGATGCGCCGCTCGACAGCTTTGCCATGTTCTACGACCCTGCGGTCGTTTCGAAGTTCAAGGACTGTGGCGTCACCGTGCTGGACGCACCGTCGGAGGTCGTCGGCACCGTGCTGTTGTATCTCGGCAAGGATCCGAACAGCGAAAAACCGGAGGATCTCGCTGCCGCCGAGAAAGTGCTGCTCGCCCTGCGTCCGAACCTCCGCTTCGTGAACTCCTCCAAATACATTGAGGATCTCGCCAACGGTGAGGTCTGTCTGGCCCTGGGCTGGGTCGGCGATGTGTTCCAGTCGCGCGATCGTGCGAACGAAGCGGGCAAGGGCATCAAGATCGATTACAAGATCCCGAAGGAAGGCGCGATCATGTTCTTCGACATGCTCGCCGTTCCGGCCGATGCGCCGCATCCGATCAACGCGCATCTGTTCATCAACTATCTGATGCGTCCGGAAATTGCCGCGAAGAACTCCGCGTTTGTGCACTACGCGAACAGCAACAAGGCGTCGTACGCGTTGCTGCCGCCAGAGGTGAAGGACGACCCGTCGATCTATCCGTCGGCCGAGATCATGACAAAGCTCAAGCCGGATCTCGCCGAGAGCGCGGGCTTCACGCGACTGCTGACACGCGCCTGGACTCGATTCAAGACCGGCAAGTGACCGAACGTCGCAAGGAGGCGCTGGAGCCCTGGCGAGACCCGAACGCCCCGTCTTACGTTGCGATCGAGAATGTCTCCAAGCGTTTCGGTGATTTCATCGCAGTCAACAATGTCTCTCTGAAGATCTATCAGGGCGAGATCTTCTGCCTGCTTGGTGGCTCGGGCTGCGGCAAGACCACGCTGCTGCGGATGCTCGCCGGGTTCGAGAGCCCGACGTACGGACGAATCCTGATCGACGGTCAGGACATGACGGACATCCCGCCGTATGAGCGCCCGGTCAACATGATGTTCCAGTCATACGCTCTGTTCCCGCACATGAGTGTCGAGGGCAATGTCGCCTTCGGCCTCGAGCAGGAGAAGGTTTCCAAGTCGCAGATCAAGGAGCGCGTGGGGCAGATCCTCGACATCGTAAAGATGTCCACCTTCGCGAAGCGCAAGCCGCACCAGCTGTCCGGCGGCCAGCGCCAGCGCGTTGCACTCGCTCGCTCGCTGGTGAAGCGGCCCAAACTGCTCTTGCTCGACGAGCCACTGGGTGCCCTCGACCGAAAACTGCGCGAGCACACTCAGTTCGAGCTCATCAACATCCAGGAGCAGCTTGGCGTCACCTTCGTCGTGGTGACGCACGACCAGGAAGAGGCGATGACGCTCGCCTCGCGTATCGGTGTGATGAACCGCGGCGAAATCGTGCAGATAGGCACGCCGCATCAGATCTACGAATTCCCCAGTTCGCGCTTCGTTGCGGATTTCGTCGGCTCGGTCAACCTGTTCGACGGCCGCCTCATCGAGGATGAACCCGACCATGTGCGAATCAAGTGCGAGGACTTCGACGCGCCGGTGTACGTGGACCATGGTCTGTCGGCGCCACCCAACTCGCTCCTATGGGTTGCCGTTCGCCCCGAGAAAATCGCCCTGCAACGCGAGAAGCCCGAGAGCAGCGACAACGTCGCACGTGGCGTGATCAAGGAGATCGCCTACATGGGCGATCTGTCGATCTACGTCGTGAAGCTGCCTTCTGGCCGCGAGGTGCGCGTCACCCAGGCGAACAGCGCGCGCAAATCCGAGGAGCGTTTCACCTGGGATGATGAGGTCTGGCTGCACTGGGACGGTTCGAGTCCCGTCGTCGGCACCGGCTGATCGTGAGCAAGCCGGGCCAGCTGGGTGTCTCGGAGCGCATCGGCGACCGCTGGGACCCGTTCTGGACTTTCATGTACCGCTTCGGACCGCTGCGCTGGTCTTCCTACGTGCGCGAGTACTGGGGCGGCCGACGTCTCGTGATCGCGGTGCCATTCGTGTGGCTCACGCTGTTCTTCCTGATCCCGTTCGTCATCGTGCTGAAGATTTCCTTCTCGGAGGTCCAGCTCGCGATACCACCGTACGCGCCGCTGTACGAGTGGGTGTCGGCGCAAGTGGTCGCCATCAAGCTCAACATGGCGAACTTCCATTTCCTGTTCACCGACGATCTGTACATCAGCTCATACCTCTACTCTGTGAAGGTCGCGGCGATCTCCACATTCCTGTGCCTGCTGCTCGGCTATCCGATGGCCTATGCGATCGCGCGTGCGCCAAGGAATCTGCGCAACGTGTATCTCATGCTGATCATCCTGCCGTTCTGGACCTCGTTTCTGCTGCGCGTGTACGCGTGGATCGGCCTGCTGAAGAACAACGGCGTGATCAACAACGTGCTGATGGCCCTCGGCATCATCGATGAGCCCATAACGATGATGCAGACCGACTTCGCGGTGTACATCGGCATCGTGTACTCGTATCTGCCGTTCATGATCCTGCCGCTGTACACCAACCTCGAAAAGCACGATCTGACGCTGCTCGAGGCTGCGCAGGATCTCGGCTCGCGCCCGTGGAAGGCCTTTCTGCGCATCACGCTGCCGCTGTCGGTGCCGGGAATCGTCGCCGGTTCGCTGCTGGTGTTCATTCCCGCGGTGGGCGAGTACGTGATCCCCTCGCTGCTTGGCCGAACCGATCAGCTGATGATCGGGCGCGTGTTGTCAGATGAGTTCTTCTCGAACCGTGACTGGCCGGTGGCCAGTGCCGTGGCGATCCTGATGCTGATCCTCCTGATCGTTCCCATCACGATCTTCCAGCACTTCCAGAACCGCGAACTGCGGGCGGCGAAATGAGCGCGCGCCGCTCGTTCCTGCTGCCGACGTTGCTCGCGTTCGGTTTCGCGTTTCTGTACGTGCCGATCCTGTCGATGATCGTGTTCTCGTTCAACAACTCTCGCCTCGTCACGGTCTGGGACAGTGCCAACTCGCCCACCGTCAAGTGGTACGTGCTGCTCTTCGAAAACCGACAGATCCTCGACGCCGCTTGGCTGTCCATCAAGATCGCCTGCGTGAATGCGACGGGTGCCGCGATTCTTGGCACGCTCGCGGGTCTGGTCCTGTCGCGCTTCGGCCGCTTCCGCGGCCGCACGCTCCTGGCGGCGCTGACCACCGCGCCGCTGGTCATGCCCGAGGTCATCATCGGCCTGTCGCTGCTGTTGCTGTTCGTCGCACTGGAGCAGGCGGTCGGCTGGCCCGCGGGTCGCGGCGTCACGACGATCACCATCGCGCACATCACCTTCTCGATGTCCTATGTTGCAGTGATCGTGCAGTCGCGGCTCTCGAGCTTCGACGATTCGCTGGAGGAAGCCGCCATGGACCTCGGTGCGCGACCCGCCAAGGTGTTCGGTCGCATCACATTGCCGCTGGTCTTCCCGGCGATCATGTCCGGCTGGTTGCTGGCATTCACGCTGTCATGGGACGACCTCGTGATCTCACAGTTCGTGGCGGGTCCGGGATCCACCACGTTGCCGATGGTCATCTTTTCAAAGGTGCGCCTGGGCGTGAGCCCGGACGTGAATGCGCTGGCCACGATAATGGTTCTGGTGGTCGCAATCGGCGTGGTACTTTCCGCTCTCATCATGCAACGCCAGGAGCGGCGCCGGCAGCGGGAAGTCCAGATGGCGGCCGCGGGCGACTGAAACCAGATGACGCGAAGTCTGCTCGGCCTCGATTTCGGAGGCTCTTCGATCAAGGGGGCGCTCGTCGACGTGGAGACCGGCCGTACGCTGACGTCGCGGGTGTCGATCAAGACGCCAGAACCCTCCACACCCGACAACTGCATTCCCGCAATCGCGGGGTTGGTGCGACAGATCGGTGGCGAAGGCCCGGTGGGGCTCGCCGTTCCCTGTGTGGTTCAGCGCGGCATTGCGCGTACCGCTGCCAACATCGATCACAAGTGGATCGGTGTCGACGGCGCGGCGCTGCTTGGTGCGACGATCGGGCGTCCCGTGACATTCCTCAACGATGCGGATGCCGCCGGGCTTGCCGAGATGAAATTCGGGGCGGGGCGCGGATCCAGCGGCGTCGTCATCGTGCTCACCTTCGGCACGGGCATCGGTTCGGCCATCTATATCGATGGCCATCTCGTTCCGAACACGGAATTCGGCCACATGGAGATTCGCGGCATGGAGGCTGAGCATCGCGCCTCGGCGCGCGTGCGCACCGCCGAGTCGCTCGACTGGCCCGCCTGGGCCGAACGCGTCAATGAATTCCTGGCGCGCATGCATGCGCTGTTCTGGCCGGACCTGTTCATCCTGTCCGGTGCGGTGACGGAGAACTACGCGCACTTCGGGCCATTGCTCAAATCGAGTGCCGAGATCCGTTCCGCACAATTCACTAGCGAGGCAGGCATCGTCGGTGCGGCCCTTGCCGCAGCGATGCGGCGTTGAGTGCGCAGCAAGCTGCCTGATGTAGGCACGACGATCTTCACGGTGATGTCGCGCCGTGCGGCAGAGCTTGGCGCCGTGAACCTCGGCCAGGGATTTCCCGACTACGCGATCGACCCGCGCCTTGCGCAGTTCGTGGCGCAGGCGATGTGCGAGGGTTACAACCAGTACGCGCCGATGGCCGGCTCGATGCTGTTGCGCGAACGCATTGCTGCGAAGTTTTCCGGATTGCGTGGTCTCATCGTGGATCCCGAGAGCGAGATAACGATCACGCTCGGCGCCACGGAGGCGATCTTCTCGGCAATACAGGCCGTGGTCGGGCCCGGGGACGAGGCGATCATCTTCGACCCTGCGTACGATTCGTACGAGCCCGCGATCCGTCTGTCGGGCGGGCAGTGCGTGCGCATCCCGCTCGCCCCACCGCAGTTCGCCTACGACTGGGATCGCGTGCGTGGGGCGATCAACGAGCGCACCCGGATGATCGTTGTCAATTCGCCGCACAATCCTGCGTGCACGACGCTCGCGCGCGAGGATCTCGACCAGCTCGCCGCGGCGATCGGTGGGCGCGACATCATCGTGCTGAGCGACGAAGTCTACGAGCATGTGATATTCGACGGTCGCGAGCATCACTCGGTGTTGCAGCACGAGGACCTCGCGACGCGCAGTATCGCGGTGTATTCGTTCGGCAAGGTGCTGCATTCCACGGGGCTGCGCGTCGGCTACGCGATCGCGCCGGAGAGCCTTACGACCGAGGTGCGCAAGGTGCATCAGTTCAATACCTTCAGCATCGCCCACTCGCTGCAACAGGCGATCGCGCTGTATGTCGACGAGAATCCCGGCATGTGGCGCGAACTCGGGCCGTTCCTGCAGTCACGGCGCGATCTGCTCACGAGCTTGTTGGAGGGCTGCGGCCTGCACGCGATTCCAGCGCAGGGCAGTTTCTTCCAGTTGTTCGACTTCGCCGCGCTTTCGCAGCGCAACGACCAGCGCTTCGCCAACGAGTTGCTGGAGATTGCCGGCGTGGCCACCATTCCGCTATCGGTGTTCTATGCCGAGCCGCCGAAACCCGGCCTCCTGCGGCTGTGCTTCGCGAAGGAAGAGGCGACATTGCGGCTCGGCGCCGAGCGTCTGCAGGAGTTTGCGCGCGACGCCGGCTTGTGACGGTTTAAGATGAGCACATGAAAGGTCCTACACGCGTCAACCATCCGCCGGCCGTCGACGTTCCCGCCGATAACCGACCCGTCGTTGCGCCCATCCATCAATCGGTCAAGTTCGAATTCCCGAATGTCGGGGAGACGCTGAAGAGTTTCCGCGGCGAGCGCTCCGGCTTCTTCTACCTGCGCTCCTCGAATCCCACGACGCGCCAGCTCGAGCTGCTGCTCGCGGAACTTCAGGGTCGCGAGGATGCGATCGTATGCGGCTCCGGTGTCAATGCGCTCGCGCAGACGCTGTTCTCACTGACTAGCCAGGACGATCACGTTCTGTGCTTCATCGAGACGTACGGGCCCACGCGCATTTTCATTCGCCGCACGCTCGCGAAGTTCGGCGTCAAGCACACGATGCTGTCGATCGAGGACACGGCCGGAATCGAGAAGGTGCTCGCCACGACCAGGACGAAGCTGATCGTATTCGAGAGCCCGACCAATCCGGTCAACAAGATCGCCGACATCAGGGCGATCACGCGCGCCGCACGCAAGCACGGTGCCCTCACGCTCCTGGACAACACGCTTGCCGGTTTCCACCAGCATGGCGAGTTCGACATCGACATCTTCGTGCACAGCCTCACCAAGTACGCTTCTGGTCACGGCGACGTGATGGGCGGTGCGGTGATCGCCAACAACGATCTGACCACGCGCCTGCGCAGCGATTTCACCCTGTTCGGCGGGGTGCTCGATCCACACGCAGCGTGGCTGGTGCAGCGTGGGTTGAAGACTTATTTCCTGCGGTACCGCGAGCAATGCGCCGCGACGCAGAAGATCGCCGAATTCCTGGTGACGCATCCGGCAGTCGAGCATGTGCACTATTCGGGGCTGCCGAGCCATCCGCAGCATGAGCTCGCGACGAGCCAGATGCGCGAGTTCGGCAGCCTGCTCAGCTTCGACGTGAAGGCAGGCGCGGAGGCAGGCGACCGATTCGCCGACGCATTGCAACTGTTCGCGCTCACCGCGAGCCTCGGCTCGACCGAGTCGCTGGTGATCGCGCCGCAGATGATGGGCGGGCGAGATCTTGGCGCCGAGCAGCAGGTCCTGTCCGGAGTCGCGCCGGGAACCGTGCGCCTGTCGATCGGCATCGAGGACCTGGAGGATCTGATCGCGGACATCGACCAGGCGTTGCGGGCATGACGCGCACGCTCGTACGCACGCCCGCGGCGGATGGTTACTGGATGCCCGCAGAGTGGGACCGGCACGCCAGCACCTGGTTGCTGTGGCCCGAGCGCACGGACAACTGGCGCGACGGCGCATTGCCCGCACAAGCCGCATTTGCTGCGGTGGCCACTGCAATCAGTGCGTTCGAGCAGGTCTCGGTCGGCGCGAGCAAGGAGCAGTACGAGTTCGCGCGCGCGCGGTTGCCGGCAGCCATTCGGCTGCTGGAGATTGCGAGCAACGATGCATGGATGCGCGATGTCGGTCCGACCGTGCTGGTGAACGAGGCGGGCAGGCGGCGCGGCATCGACTGGCAGTTCAATGCCTGGGGAGGGCTGCAGGGTGGCCTGTATTTCCCGTGGGATCAGGATGATCTCGTCGCGCGCAAGGTGCTGGAGATCGAGGGCCTGGACCGCTATCGCGCGTCGTTCGTGCTCGAGGGCGGGGCGATTCACACAGATGGCCAAGGCACGTTACTCGTCACCGAGGAGTGCCTGCTCAATCCCAATCGTAATCCCGCGCTGTCGAAGACTCAGATCGAAGCGCTACTGCGCAAGTATCTCGGCGTGAGCACGATCATTTGGCTCGGCGACGGGGTGGTGAACGACGAGACCGATGGCCACATCGACAACCTTGCCTGCTTCGCCCGGCCCGGCGAGGTGTGCCTGACCTGGACGGACAACCGGCGCGATCCGCAGTGGCGTGTGTCTAACGATGCGCTGGAGCGTTTGAAGGCGACGCGTGACGCGCGTGGCAGGCCATTCACCGTGCACAAGCTGCCCGCGCCGGGGCCCCTGCGCATGACGAAGGCCGAAGCCTCCGGCGTGCGCAACCGTGCAGGAACGCAGCCCCGCCATCACCGCGAGCGTCTGGCGGCGTCGTACGCGAATTTCTACCTGTGCAACGGCGGCTTGATCATGCCGCTGCTCGATGCGCGCACCGATGCGCTCGCGGCAACACGACTGAAGCGCATCTTCCCGACGCGCCACGTGGTGGGCGTGCCGTCGCGCGAGATCCTGCTCGGCGGCGGCAATATCCACTGCATCACCCAGCAGATACCCGCTGCGAAGCCGCGACGCGTTACAGCGAGTCGATGATCGAGTTCAGCGTCGCGCTCGGCCGCATGGCCGTCTCGCAGCGACTGGCATCGGGGTGGTAGTAACCGCCGAGGTCCACCGGGGTGCCCTGCGAGCCATTCAGCTCTGTAACGATCTTTGCCTGGTTGTTCGTGAGTTGCTGGGCGGCCTGCGCGAAGCGCCGGCGCATTGAGGTCTCACTCGCGTGCACGGCAAGGGCCTGCGCCCAGTACAGAGCGAGGTAGAAGTGACTGCCGCGCACGTCGAGCTCGCCGACCTTGCGCGACGGCGACTTGTCCGTGTCAAGGAATTTGGCGTTCGCCGCGTCGAGTGACTCCGCCAGCGCCTTCGTGACCGCATTCCCGGTCTTGCGACCCTGGTCTTCGATGGACACCTGAAGCGCCAGGAACTCACCGAGCGAATCCCAGCGCAGATGGCCTTCCTCCGTGAACTGCTGCACGTGCTTGGGTGCAGAGCCGCCGGCGCCCGTCTCGTACAAGCCGCCGCCCGCGAGCAGAGGCACGATCGAGAGCATCTTCGCGCTAGTGCCAAGCTCGAGAATGGGGAACAGGTCGGTGAGGTAGTCGCGCAACACGTTGCCGGTGACGGAGATCGTGTCCTGCCCGGCGCGCACGCGCTCGAGCGTGGCATGCGTTGCGGCTACCGGGGACAGGATGCGGATGTCGAGCCCGCTTGTGTCGTGCTCCTTGAGATACTGATTGGTCTTCGCGATGAGGTTGCGATCGTAGGCGCGCTTGTCGTCGAGCCAGAAGATCGCTGCGGAGCCGGTAGCGCGCGCGCGGTTCACGGCGAGCTTCACCCAGTCGCGGATTGCGATGTCCTTCGTCTGGCACATGCGCCAGATATCGCCCTGCGCGACCCTGTGCTCTGACAGCGCCTTCCCATCGCCATTGACCACGCGCACCACGCCTTCGGATGCGATCTCGAACGTCTTGTCGTGCGAGCCGTATTCCTCCGCCGCCTGCGCCATCAGGCCGACGTTGGCGACGTTGCCCATCGTCGCAACATCGTATGCGCCGAGCTTGCGGCAATCATCGATCATGGCCTGGTACACGCCGGCATAGCAGCGATCCGGGATCATCGCGACCATGTCGTGCAGCTTGCCGTCAGCGCCCCACATCTTTCCTGAGGCGCGAATGGCGGCCGGCATCGAGGCGTCGATGATGACGTCGCTCGGCACATGCAGGTTGGTGATGCCCTTGTCCGAATCCACCATCGCGAGTGGCGCGCGCGTGGCGTAGGCGGCGGTGATGTCGGCATTGATCTGCGCCTGCTGCTCGGCGGGCAGCGCACCGATCTTCGCAAGCACGTCGCCGAAGCCGTTGTTCTGGTTGACGCTGATCTGCTTGAACGCCGCCGCGTGTTTCGCGAACAGATCCTTGAAGAATACGGTGACGGCGTGGCCGAACATGATCGGGTCCGAGACCTTCATCATGGTCGCTTTCAGATGCAGCGACACGAGCAGGCCATCGAGCTTCGCGGCACTGATCTGCGTCTCGTAGAAGTCGCGCAGGGCAGCGCAGCTCATGAAGGTCATTGCGACGAGCTCGTCGGCCTGTACCTTCACGCCGTCCTTCAGCACCGTGACCTTGCCTGCGGCATCGGTGAACTCGATGCGCAGAGCGCCGGCCTTGCCGATCAGGGCAGATTGTTCATTGCCGTAGAAATCGCCCCGATTCATATGCGCGACGCGCGTCGTCGAGTCGCTCGACCACCTGCCCATCGAGTGCGGATGTTTCTGCGCGTACCGCTTCACCGCGCGCGCGACGCGACGGTCGGAATTGCCCTCACGCAGCACCGGGTTCACGGCACTTCCGAGCACCTTGGCGTAACGGGCATTGATCTGTTTTTCGGCGTCGTTGCTCGGTGCCTCTGGATAATCGGGAATGTCATACCCCTGCGACTGCAGTTCCTTGATCGCCGCTTTCAGCTGCGGCACGGACGCGCTGATGTTCGGCAGCTTGATGATGTTGGCTTCAGGCGTATTCGTCAGTTTGGCCAGTTCGGCGAGATCGTCCTTCTGCTTCTGCGCGGCGGTGAGCTGGTCGGGGAAATTCGCGATGATGCGGCCGGCGAGCGATATGTCGCGGGTTTCCACCACGATCGAGGCGGCGCGGCTGAAAGCCTGCACGATGGGCAGCAGCGAGTAGGTCGCCAGTGCCGGGGCTTCGTCAGTAAGGGTGTAGATGATCTTCGCGTCGTTCATGGGCGTCCTTTCGGGGTGACCACGAATGATACCAATTCAGGCGCCGATTCAGGCAGGCGGGACCCTCCTGGCCAGTCCGGCAACTACAGCGTCGAGACTTCCCGCTGCGCACGGTCGAGCCAGTCCTTCTGCGTGCGCCGATAGTGCGGCGGCGCGACGCTGGCCTGCTCCAGCAGGTCACGCAACACGCGTCCGGCTTCCTCGCCCTGGCCCTGGGACCGCAGCAGTTGTGCGTAACGTACGGCGGCTTCCGCCCCAGAGAAATAACCCGCGAGAACGCGATACTCGGACAGCGCACGCTCGGTTGCGCCTTCGCCCTCGAGCGCACGTGCGTACAGGAGGTGGCCCTGCGGCGACTTGAATTCGGGATTGGTCGCGATGAGCTGGTCGAGCGTCGCGCGCGCCTCGGCAAAGCTGCCCGCTTTGAATTGCGCCGTCGCGAGGCCGAGCATCAGGTTCGGATCGTGCTCGTACAGGCCCTTGAGCACGGTGCGATAGATCTCGGCAGCCTCACGTGGCTTGTCCTGGCGCATCAGCTCTTCGGCGTATTTCTGGTTGCTGGACACATTGCCCGTCAGGCGGGCTTCGTTCTGGTAGCGGCGCAGATCGGCCTCGGGATCGAGCGCCTGCTTCACGCCCTTTACGGCGCTGCGTGTACTGCGGCTCTTCAGCACGTCCGGGATGAGTTCAACCGCCACATACGCTATGACACCCGGGAACGACAGTAGCGCGAGCACCCAGATCCAGATCTGGTTGCGACCCGTCTTGATGACGTGCACGATCAACAGGGCCTGGATCACGATGGACCCTACGAGCATCACGGTTGGCATGCGCGAAAGCTTACCGTCCGGGCAGGGTGCGCGGTAGCGCAAAGGCCAGCATCTGATCGGACGCCGCGTTGCCCTGCGCGGGATTGCCCCCTGCGGTCACCACGACGTACTGGCGCTGGTCGCTGCCGGCCCGATAGCTGATGGGCGTGCTGTTGCCGGCGGCAGGCAGCGTGCTCTGCCACAGGTTCTTGCCGGTATCGACGTCGAAGGCGCGCAGGTAGCGATCCGGCGTCGCGGCAACGAAGATCAGACCACCGGCGGTGACCATGGGGCCGCCGGAATTGGGAGAGCCGAAATTGCGCGTCGGCAGAAAGGCGGGCAGCAACTCGCCACTGGTGCCGAGCGGGATCTGCCAGACAACCGAATGCTTCTGCAGATCCACGCTCATCAGCGAGCCCCAGGGCGGTCGCACGCAGGGCATCCCGAATATCGACAGCATTGGTTCTTCATGCGCCTTCTGCGCGCCGATGAGCAGCGGCGCGAGTCGGACGGGCAGATCGTTCAGCGCGACGATCATGCGGTTGCGATCCATGTCGATGGCGACATTGGTCGGGTTTACGCTGCTGGCCCGTGCGAGCTTCGTGATGCGGCGTGCGCACAGCGCGCGATCGAGGAGGGTTATCCCCCACGCGTCTTCATGTGAGTAGTTGCCTCGCGCCAGCAGCAGGAGGCTGGTGCGACCGATGCTGGTGCCGCGATCACGATGCAGCAGCCGCAGTTCGCCCGCGGGCGTCGGTTGCACCACTGCGGGCAACGGTCCCGCCGGCGTATTGAGTGCAACGAGCGCGATCTGCGCGGCGGGTTGCGCCGTCTCGCCGGCATTGGCGCGCAACAGCCAGGCCGGCTTGCCAGTTGACGTGTCAACAGCAAGCTGGCTCGCGCCGGGTACGAACACCAGGCCGAGCGCGGCGTCGAGCGAGAGCTGACCGTGAGTGTCGAGCCCGTCCGCGCCGGCGGCGAGGCTGTGCAGATCGAGCGCCCAGCGCGGCGCGCCAGTGCTCGCGTCGAACGCGCGCAGTGCGCCGCCGGTCAACAGCGTTATCACGAGGCCACGATGCAGCACCAACGAGGCCACTTCGCCCTCGACGGCGATGCCGTCGTTGAAGCCTTCGCACGGCTGCCCGGTGCTGGCGTCGAGCACCATCAGGTGCTGCTGCATCGGCAAGAATGCCCTGCGATTGCAGATCAGTGCGGTCGGGCTGGGGGCAAGGGTGCCGTTTTCGTCCTGCTGCCAGATCGCGAGCGTGCGTGGGCGCCGACCGGGCTGCGGCGTGGCGCGCGCGCGGGCGAAGCGCCAGCGCTCCTTGCCCGTTGCGGGTTCCAGCGCTATCAGCACCCCACTGGGCGTGACGAAATACAGCAACCCGAAACCGAGCACCGGCGCGCTGCCACCGGCAAGGGGCTCGCCTGCGTGAAAAGTCCACGCGCGCTCCAGCTTGGTGACGTTGTCGCGCGTGATCTGGTTGAGATGTGAGTAGTACTGTCCGCCGGGATCGCCTCCGACGTGACCCCAGTCGCTCGCGTCGGGTGACTGCGCGCTTGCCGCGCGCGCGAGCCCCAGCAGGAGCAGCGCCGCGGCGCCCCTCACGCGTCGTTGCATGCTTGACCTCATGCGGCGATTATCTCCCAGACATGCGCCTGCGTTTGTCCTGCCTGTTCTCATTGTTGCTGCTCGTCCCCGGCTTCGCCGCGGCCCAGTCCGTGTACACGGTCGACGCCGCGCCCGGCAACATGCCCGCACGCCCGCGCATCGGTCTCGTGCTGTCCGGCGGCGGCGCGCGCGGCGTTGCGCACGTCGGCGTGCTAAAGGTGATCGACGAGCTGCGCATCCCCATCGATGCGATCGCCGGCACCAGCATGGGCGCGGTGGTCGGTGGCCTGTACGCGAGCGGGCTCACGGCAAGGCAGATCGAAGCGCTCATGTCGAGCGTGGACTGGCAGGACGCGTTTCGCGATCGCCCGCCGCGTTATGACCTCAATTTCCGTCGCAAGCGCGATGATACGAATTTTCTCGTGCAGTTGCCGCTGGGTATCAAGGCGGGCAAGTTCCTCATTCCGCGCGGGTTTATCCAGGGGCAGAAGCTTGGCCAGATCCTGCGCGAGCTCACGCTGCCGATCGCGCGCATCGACGATTTCAACCTGTTGCCGACGCCATTCCGTGCGGTCGCCACCGATCTCGAGACCGGTCAGCCGGTGCTGTTGAGCAGCGGCGACCTCGGTGGCGCGATCCGTGCGAGCGTTTCGGCGCCCGGCGTGTTCACCCCGGTGGAATACGAGGACCGTCTGCTCGTGGACGGCGGCATCTCGGAGAACCTGCCGATCGAGGTCGTGCGCGCGATGGGGGTCGATCGCCTGATCGTCGTCGACGTGGGCTTCCCGCTGCTCAAGCGCGAGCGGCTGAGCTCGGTCGCGAACATTTCCAACCAGATGCTCGCCATCCTCATCCGTCGCGACAGCGAGCGTCAGCGCTCCACGCTCACGCCGCAGGACGTCTACATTGAGCCAGAACTCGGCGAGTATTCGTCATTCGACTTCGGCCGCATCGTGCGCACGATATCGGTGGGCGAGAAGGCCGCGCGCGACCTGGCCCCGCAGCTCGTTTCGCTCGGCATCGATGCGGCGTCGTACGAGAGCTACGTTGCCCGACGCGCTGCCGTGCGTTCGGCGCCGCCGCGCATCGACTTCGTGCGCGCCGAGCCGGGGTCGGAGCGCTACGCGCAGCGCATCGAGCAGACGTTCGGGGATCTGAAAGGTGCGTCGCTCGACGTGGACAACATGGGTCAGCGCGTCAGCCGTTTCTACGGACAGGGCACCCTCGAACTGCTCGACTACCGCCTGGTCCGCGATGCCGATCAGTACGGTCTGATGGTGCGCGCGCGACGCAATTCGTGGGGCCCCAACTACGTTCGTTTCGGGCTGCGCCTTCAGGATGATTTCCAGGGGAATTCCAATTTCGATGCGGCCGTGCGCTTTGTGATGACTGAGATGAATTCCCTCGGAGCCGAATGGCTGTTCGACCTGCAGGTCGGCGAATCGCCGCGGCTCGGCACAGAAGCGTATCTGCCACTGTCGTTCCGCCAGCGGTATTTCTTCGCGCCACGTGCCGAGTTCGCAGTGCGTAATCTGCCGCAGGTGGAGAACGAGCAGCAGGTGGGCGAGTTCCGTTTGCGCAGCACCCGCCTGGGCCTCGACTTCGGTCGCGAGTTCGGCAGTTCCGCCGAGTTGCGCGCCGGTGTGGAGCGAGAGTCGGGCAGTTCGCGTCTGCGACTTGGCGACACGCAGGCGCCGCGCACCGATTTCCACACCCGCGAGATCTTCGGTCGCTATAGCTATGACGCGCTCGACAACGTCAGCTTCCCGCGCGAGGGTCAGGCGTTGCGTTTCGAGTGGCGCAGCGAGATCGACAACCAAGTCTCCGAGCAGTACTCGGCTTCGCTCACGGTGGACTATCGTTACGCGTATTCCCGGGGGCGCAATACCGCGATCTTCTGGGCGTCAGGAGGCACGCTCCTCGATCCCGAAGATGCGACGGTGCGCTCGTACTTCCCCCTCGGCGGATTCCTGAATCTCTCCGGCCTCACACCCGATGCACTGAGCGGTCCGCACTTCGGCATTGCGCGTTTCATCTACTACCGGAAGATCGGCAGCGGCGGTGAAGGCTTCCTCAACGTCCCGGTGTATCTGGGTGCTTCGTTCGAAGCCGGCAATGCCTGGGCGCGCAGAGGCGACGTCGGTTTCGGGGATGCGCGCAAGGATGCGAGCCTGTTCCTCGGGCTCGATACATATCTGGGGCCCGCGTACTTTGCTGCGGGCTACGACGACCACGGGCGCAGCGCGTTCTATCTGTTCCTGGGCCGGAGGTTCTAGCCCTCAGAGACCGCGGCTCTCCGACAGCTTTTCCACCTTGGTGTACAACAGGGCCGGGCCATCGCTCGCACGCGAGTACTCGTGTCGGCGCGCCATCTCGCCCAGGGCGGCATCGCGCTCGGCCGCCGAGGCATACCAGTGCAGGCGGTGCCAGTCCGGTCCGAGGATGTGGCGGAACGGGTCGTTCGTACGCAAGCTGACGCGCACGCCGTAGGGCCGGGGTTCCTGGCGGCGCGGATTGCGTAGATTGTGGGCGGACTGTACGGCCATGGTCTTGATTTGCCTGATTTTCTACGGTCAATGATACATGCCGCGCCCGGCGGCTTGTAAAGGCATTGCAGAAGAGGCAAGTTTCCGGAAGGCGGAGATGCCCATGAACCTGTTCCGCAAGCTGCCCCTGATGCCCAACGTGATCACGGCCCTGCCGGGTCGTGCGAGCGGCTTTGTTCTGCCGTCGCGTCATCTTGTGCTCCGCACTCCCCTGCAGGCGCCGTTCCCGGCCGGCCTGCACGCTGCCATGTTCGGGCTCGGCTGCTTCTGGGGCGCGGAACGGCACTTCTGGCAGACCACCGGGGTGTACTGCACGCGCGTTGGTTACGCGGGCGGCTTCACGCCCAATCCCACGTACGAAGAGGTGTGCTCGGGGCGTACGGGGCACGCCGAGGTCGTCAGTGTGATCTACGACCCCCAGAGCGTGAGCTACGAGCAGCTGCTGAAGGGGTTCTGGGAGACGCACGATCCCACACAGGGCAGGCGCCAAGGCAACGACGTCGGCACTCAGTACCGCTCGGCGATCTGCGCATTGAATGCCACGCAGCACGCGCTGGCGGTCGTGTCGCTGCGCAACTATCAAGCCGCGCTGAGTGCGCGTGGTTTTGGTCGGATCACCACGCAGGTGCTCGATGCCCCGGTGTTCTTCCCCGCCGAGGACTATCACCAGCAATATCTCGACAAGAACCCCAACGGCTACTGCGGTAGCGGTGGTTGCGGGGTTCCGTACGAAACGCTGCTCAGCGCCTGATCAATGGTGGTGCCCGCCGGTGCCATGCACGTGCCCGTGCGCAAGTTCTTCCTCGCTCGCGGCCCGCACCTCGGTGATCTCGATGTCGAAGTTCAGATTCTTGCCGGCGAGCGGATGATTTGCGTCCAGGGTGACCATGTCGCCCGTGAGGCGCGTCACCGTGACGGCACGCTGGCCTTCCGGGGTCTCCGCCTGCAGCTGCATGCCGACCTTGAGGTGTGCGATGCCCTGCAGTGAACGGCGCGGAATTTGCTGCACGAGACCCTTCTCGAAATTGCCGTAGCCATCGGCGGGAGAGATCTTCACGCTCAACTTGTCGCCTGCCACCTTGCCGGTGAGTTCGCGCTCGAGGCCCACGACCAGGTTGCCATGACCGTGGATGTAGGCGAGCGGATCGCCGCCCGCGGAGCTGTCTATGACGTCGCCTTCGTCGTCTTTCAGCGTGTAGTGGAGGGTAACGACCGAGTCCTGTGCGATGCTCATGTTGGGAATTCCGTGCGGGGTGTGTGGCGCAAGTTTATCGCGCCGCCCGAGGCGCGCCGCGCAGGTATGCTATGGCCGTCCCGCGGAGCCTGACGTGCAAATTCTGCTGTGGATCCTGCTGTTTTTTGCGGCATGACCGGTCGCCGCCTGGGCTGGCTCACGCCGCGCCATGCCGGATTCCTGCTGCCGGCCATCGCGATTTGCATCGTGGTGGTGACCTGGTTCATTGCAACCCTGGTAGGTCGCGCCTTCATGTGACCGGGGCAAACGCTCGGCGGCTTCAACTCACTGGTGATGGCCCACCGCGAATACCTGGATCGAGGGTTCGCGTCCAGCGCCACGTCACCATCCGTGCTGCTCGGACTGGCGTACGTGCCGCTGGGGCTCCTGCTTGACCTGTGACTTACTGTGGTTCGGCACCGGGCTTGTTGTCTTCCATCGGAAAGGTCTGTACGCCACCCGGCGCAGGGGTCGCGGGTGAGCTCGCCGGCGCCGAGCTCGTGGCCGGCGTCGGATCGCCGGTGCCCTTGTTGATAGCAGCCAGGAAACGGCGCACGTTCTCGGAATCCTTGGTGACCGCGCCGCTCATGATGTCGGAGGCGAGCACCCCGCGCTTGCCGTAGTACCTGCCGTTGGCGCCGTTGTCGATGGTAATGGCCGTACCATCCAGCGCAACGCCCGCGAACACGCCGCGGCTGCGCGAATACGCATAAACCTCGGCATTTACGCCCGCCGCGACTTCACCGGAACGACCGACCGGACCCGCCGCCACCGACGCATTCGCGCCGAGGGTGAATTTGCCGTCCGCCATGCCTTCGATGCCGCGCCGGGTGGTGAACACCAGGATCACGTCGGTTTCGTTCGCGCCGATCTGCCAACCGACGCTGCCGCCTGTGAGGGAGATGAACACGGGGCTCGAGAACCGGCCCGACTTGTCGCGCACGACGAGCAGGCCCTGCCCGCGCCGCCCGCCGATGATAAATGCAACCTTGGTGACGTTGGGCACCACGGCAATGCCGTATGCGCGTTCCAGCAACTTGTCCGGAATGACGTTGTCGCGCTGCGACTGCTGTTCTTCGAGAACCTGGGTGGCGACCAGAACGCGTGCTTCCTCGCGGGCCTGCGAGCGCGCACTCGCTGAGACGCCCAATGCCAGCAGCGCGAACGCGATGGCGACCAGGCGGTGAAAGGACAGAGCGCATGATCGGCTCGTGCGATGGGGCATAAAGCAACCTTTGTTGCGTGAACGAAACCGGAGCGTAGCTTACTCCACGTCTAGCTGTGATTGTGACTCTCCGCGGCGACAGGGGTTCCCGTCCGGTGCGGCCGAAGCGGATAATCCTCGCGATGTCGTACCGTCCCCTGTCTGCCCGCATCACCTTGTGCCTCTCGCTGCTGCTGTTCATGCTTGGTTCAGCTGGCGCACGGTCCGAATGGCTGTATCGCGACGAAGCGATCATGGGCACGCGCTGCGCAGTGGAGCTGTGGGCCGAAGACGCAAAGCAGGGCGCCGCCGCGATCGAGTCGGTGTTTGCCGACATGCGCCACATCGATCTGCTGATGAGCACCTACAAACCCGACTCCGAGATATCGCGTGTGAACGCGAAAGCTTTTGCACATCCGGTGCCGGTGTCACGCGAGCTGTACGATCTCGTCACGACATCGATCGGGTATTCGCGCCTGTCGAAGGGCGTATTCGACATCACTTATGCGAGTGTCGGCTATCTGTACGACTACCGGCGCCACGTGCGCCCGGACGACAAATCGATCCTTGCGGCGCTTCCCGGCATCGACTACCGCAACCTCAAACTCGATCCCGCCACGCGTTCGATCCGGTTCGAACATGCGGGCATGCGCATCGATCTCGGCGGAATCGCAAAGGGATATGCAGTGGATCGCGGCATCGAGATCCTGAGGCGCGCGGGGTTCGAGCGCGTGATGGTCAACGCTGGCGGCGACACCCGTGTGCTGGGCGATAGGTTCGGCAAGCCGTGGGTCGTGGGCATCCGGCACCCGGATGACAAGGATAAGCTCGTCCTGCGCATGCCGCTCATCGATGCCGCGTTCTCGACCTCGGGTGACTACGAGCGCTTCTTCGACGAAGGCGGCGTGCGCTATCACCATATCATCGATCCGCGCACGGGCAAGTCGCCGCATGCGGTGCGCAGCGCCACGATCATCGCATCCACGGCCACGCGCACCGACGGTCT
>JBDSRN010000133.1:0-28786 GCA_039929265.1 Steroidobacteraceae bacterium
CGGCGTATCGGCCGCAAATCCCAGGTGGATGTACTTCTTCAGCACGAGGTTCTTCTGCGTGCCGTCGAGCGAGCTGTTGACGTTCGGGAATTCCTGCAGCGCCTTGACGCAGGCACGCAGGATGAAAGCGAGCGGCGTGAGCTTGATGCCCTGGCTCTGCGCCTTGGCCTTGAGCTTGTTGCGCACTTCCTCGAGCTCTGTGACATCCGCCTCGTCGAACTGCGTGACGTGCGGGATGTTCACCCAGCTCGCGTGCAGGCGCGGACCGGAGATCTTCTGGATGCGGTTGAGCGGCTTGACCTCGACGGGCCCGAATTGCGCGAAGTCCACTGCCGGAATCTGCGGCAATGACCCGCCCGTGTTGGCCGGAGCAGCACTCAGGGCCTGCTTCACGAAGGACTTCACGTCTTCGTGCGAGATGCGGCCCTTCTGACCGCTGCCCTTCACGCGCACAAGGTCCACGCCGAGTTCGCGCGCGAGCTTGCGCACCGACGGCCCGGCATGCGCCTTCGAGAACCCGGATTCGTCGACACTGCCGTTCTTCGTCGCCGACGCGGGCGCGGGCTCGGGCGCAGCGGCGACAGCCGGTGTGGACGTTGCCGCAGCGGGTGCCGGGGTCGCAGGCGCCACCGGTGCCGGCGCCGCAGCAGGCACCTTCTCCGCCGCGGGAGCCGCCGCATCGCCCGACGAAACCACCGTCGCGATGAGCGAACCGGCGGAGACCTTGTCGCCCTTGCCGACGTGCAGCTTCTCGAGCTTGCCGGCCACGGTGGACGGAATGTCCATCGTGGCCTTCTCGGTCTCGATGGTGACGAGTGGCGTCTCCAGCGCGATCTCGTCGCCAGGTTTCACGAGCACGTCGATCACGGCGACGTTGCTGAAGTTGCCCATGTCGGGCACACGAATTTCGATGCTTGCCACGATCTAACCTGACAGCGGGTTGGTTTTGTCGGGGTCGATGCCCAGCGTCTGCACGGCTTTCGTCACCGTGGCTCGATCAATTAGATTGTCATCGGCGAGCGCCTTGAGCGTGGCGAGCGCAATGAAACGCCGGTCGACCTCGAAGTGCCCACGCAATGCGGCGCGACCATCGCTGCGACCGAAACCATCGGTGCCCAGCGTGACGTAGCGGTTGCCGATCCACTGGCGGATCTGGTCGGACACGATGCGCATGTAGTCGGTGGCCGCGATCACTGGGCCCTCGCGATCCTTGAGCAGTTGCTGCACGTACGGCACCACTGCCGCCTTGCCCGGATTCAGCAGGTTGCTGCGCTCGACGTCGATCGCCTCGCGCCGCAGCTCGCTGAAGCTCGTGACGGAGAACACGTCGGTGGGTATCTTGAATTCCTTTTCCAGCAATTCCGCGGCGCCGAGCACCTCGCGCAGAATCGTGCCCGAGCCGAGCAACGTCGCGCGTACCTTGCCACGCCCACCGATTCGCAGGAGGTAGGCGCCCTTGAGGATGCCCGACTCGACGCCGGGCGGCATCCCCGGCTGCACGTAGTTCTCGTTCATCACCGAGAGGTAGTAGAAAATATTCTCCTGCTGCACGTACATGCGCATCAGGCCGTCGTGAATGATCACAGCGAGCTCGTAAGCGTAGGTCGGATCGTAGGCACGGCAGTTCGGCACGGTGGTCGCGACGAGCTGGCTGTGACCGTCCTGGTGCTGCAGTCCCTCGCCCGCGAGCGTGGTGCGTCCGGCAGTGGCGCCGAGCAGGAAGCCACGCGCCTGGATGTCGCCGGCGGCCCAGATGAAATCACCGACGCGCTGGAAGCCGAACATCGAGTAGTAGATGTAGAACGGCACCATCGACATACCCTGGTTCGCATACGCGGTACCCGCGGCGATCCACGAGCACATCGCGCCCGCCTCGTTGATGCCCTCTTCGAGCATCTGGCCTTTCTTGTCCTCCCTATAGGACATGAGCTGCTCGGAATCCTGCGGCGTATACAGCTGACCGACCGCCGAATAGATGCCGATCTGGCGGAACAAGCCTTCCATGCCGAAGGTGCGCGCCTCGTCCGGAACAATCGGCACGATGTTCTTGCCGATGTTCTTGTCTTTCAGCAGCGCAGTGAGGATGCGCACGAAGGCCATCGTGGTGGAGATCTCGCGATCACCCGAGCCATCGAGCAACGCCTTGAAAGTCTCCAGCGGCGGAATCGTGAGCGCCGGCACCTGGGTGTTGCGCGCGGGCAGATAGCCGCCGAGCTCGGAGCGACGCTTCTTGAGGTACTGGATCTCGGTGCTGTTCTCTTCGGGACGACGCAGCGTGAACTTCGTGATGTCCTCGTCGCTGATCTGGATATCGAACACGTCGCGGAATCCTCGCAGCGATTCGTCGTCCATCTTCTTCTGCTGGTGCGCGACCATCTGGCCTTCGGCGGATTTGCCGAGCCCGAAGCCCTTCACGGTCTTGGCGAGGATCACGGTTGGCTGACCCTTGTGCGCCACCGCCGCGGCATACGCGGAGTAGACCTTGCTCGGATCGTGGCCACCGCGATTCAGACGCCAGATCTCGTCGTCGGACAAGTTGGCGACCATCGCCTTGAGTTGCGGATGCTTGCCGAAGAAATGCTCGCGCGTGTACGCGCCGCCCTTCGCCTTGAAATTCTGGTATTCGCCGTCGACGCACTCTTCCATCACGCGGCGCAAGATGCCGTTGTGATCCTGCGCGAGCAGCGGATCCCAACGACTGCCCCACAGCACCTTGATGACATTCCAGCCGGCGCCGAGGAACGCGGCCTCGAGCTCCTGGATGATCTTGCCGTTGCCGCGCACCGGGCCATCCAGTCGCTGCAGATTGCAGTTGACCACGAAGATGAGGTTGTCGAGCTTCTCGCGCACCGGCATTGTGAGCGCGCCCATCGACTCGGGCTCGTCCATCTCGCCATCGCCGCAGAACGCCCAGACCTTGCGATCCGACGGCTGCACCATGCCGCGGTTTTCCATGTAACGCTGAAAGCGCGCTTCATAGATCGCCATCATCGGGCCGAGACCCATCGACACCGTCGGGAACTGCCAGAAGTCCGGCATCAGCCAGGGATGCGGATAGGAGGACAGACCGCCGCCCCCCACTTCCTGCCGGAAGCGCTTCAGCTGGTCTTCAGTGAGCCGCCCTTCCAGAAACGCGCGCGCGTACACGCCGGGCGAACTGTGGCCCTGCATGTACACCATGTCGCCCGGATGCTTGTCCGACAGGCCGCGCCAGAAATGATTGAAGCCGACTTCGTACAGCGTCGCGGAGGATGCGTAACTTGCGAGATGTCCACCGTATTCGGAGGACACCTTGTTCGCCTGCGCGACCATCGCGACCGCATTCCAGCGCAGATACGCCTCGAGTCGTTTCTCTATGGAACGGTCGCCGGGGTATTCCTTTTCCTGCCCCGTCGAGATTGTGTTGACGTATGCGGTATTCGGCTTGAACGGCAGGTAGGCACCGGAGCGCCGCGTGTAGTCAATCAGGCGCTCGAGCAAGTAGTGGGCTCGCTGCGGCCCACCGGCACGCAGGACTGAATCGATTGACTCGATCCATTCGTGCGTTTCTACGGGATCCAGGTCATCGGTATTGAGTGTGTCGGTCATGACTTAAAAAAAGCTCGTCGGAACGCGATGTTACGAGGTGTGCCGAAGTGCTTTTGAAGGTCTCGGATGATCCGGCTTTCGCACCGGTGGGTCAAGCAACGTGGCATGTTAGGATGAGGCATCCATGAAGCTCCTGCCTGAAACCGCCGGCCCGCGGCTGATCGCGCGCCGCGGCGCGCCGTCCGCGCGCGCGCTTGCAGGACTCGACGCACTATTGGTGATGGCGCCGCTTACGCGGCAATTCAATGCCTCGCTCCCGCAGCTCGCGCGCTGGCGGCAATTGCACGCGCGTGAAGCAGCCAGCGCCGGTACGGTGCGTCACTCGCGTCTGGCCAATCCGCGGCAGACGCTTGCCGTCATCGGCTACTGCAATGCCGAGGCGTCCGCATTCGAGTTGCTCAGCCTCGCGGGGCGCATGCTGCGGCCGTGCACCGAGGCACGCGTCGAGAAGATCGCCATTCTCGATCTGCGCAGCGATGCCGATTCGCCGAAACGACTCGAAGCACTGATTGCTGCGGCTTTCGCGCACGGCTTCGAGATGCCTGCCGAACGCAGCAAACCGAGCACGCGCAAGGCATTGCGCCAGATCGAAGTGTTCGGCGCCACGTTACCCGACCTGCCGCGCGCCAAGGCCACCGCCACAGCCACCAATCTGGTGCGTCATCTCACCGCACTGCCCCCCAATCTGCTGAACGCCGCGGCGTACCGCAAGGTGCTCGGCACGCTCGCGAAGCGCCACGGCCTCACGCTGCAATGGCACACTGAGGCAATGCTCTTGAAGCTCGGCGCGGGCGCATTCCTGGCAGTGTCGCGCGGCAATCCGCAGCGCGACGCGGGTATTGCGAAGCTCAGCTACAGGCCGACGCGTGCAAGCAAGGCGGCACCGGACATCACCCTCGTGGGCAAGGGCATCGTGTTCGATACCGGCGGCACGAACCTGAAGCCCCATCGCGGCATGCTCGACATGCACACCGACATGTCCGGCAGCGCCGTCGCGCTGTCCACCTTGATCGCGCTCGCCGAATTGAAAGCACCGGTCGCGGTGGATGCATGGCTCGCCATCACCGAGAACAGCATCGGCCCGCACGCCTATCGCCCGCAGGAGATCGTTCGAGCCGCCAACGGTGTGACGATCCAGGTGATCCACACGGACGCGGAAGGCCGCATGGTCCTCGCAGATACCCTCGCGCTCGCGGCGCGCACGAAGCCTTGCGTGATCGTCGACTTCGCGACGCTCACCGGTGCGTGTGTGTACGCGCTCACCGATCGCATGAGCGGAGTGTTCACGAATCGTGATTCGCTCGCGCCCGTGCTCGAGCAGGCGGGGCGCGCGAGCGGTGAGCGCGTTTGGAATTTCCCGCTGTACCAGGACTACGACACCGACATCGACAGCCGCGTCGCCGACGTCGCGCAGTGTGCGGTCGACGGCAAGGGCGATCACATCCTCGCCGCGCGCTTCCTGCGCAAGTTCGTGCCCGAGGATATCGCCTGGGTGCACGTGGATCTCGCCTCGGCGACGCGCGGCGGCGGTCTCGCGCACGTGCCCACCGAGATCACCGGATTCGGTGCGCGCTTCGCGCTCGACCTCATCCTCAATCAGCAGCTCCTGCGGCAGGCGCGACTGCCATGAGCACGGATTCGCTGACACTGCGACGGCCTGACGACTGGCACCTGCACCTGCGCGACGGTGCGCAACTCGCCGCGGTGCTGCCACACACCGTTGCGCAGTTTGCCCGAGCGGTGATCATGCCGAACCTGCGCCCGCCCGTAACGACGACGGCAGCCGCACTCGCGTATCGCGAGCGCATACTGGCCGCCCTGCCCGCTGGGGCGCGCTTCACTCCGCTCATGACGCTCTATCTCACCGATTCCACGACTCCCGAGGAGATCGATCGCGCCAAGGCGAGCGGCATCGTGATCGGTTGCAAGCTGTATCCGGCAGGCGCGACGACCAATTCGGATTCCGGCGTCACGGACATCCGCAGGATCGACGCCGCGCTTGAGCGCATGGCGCAACTCGGCCTGCCCCTGCTGGTCCATGGTGAAGTCACTGACCCCGACATCGATGTGTTCGATCGCGAAGCCGTTTTCATTGATCGCGTGCTCGCGCCACTGCTGCATCGTCTGTCGACGCTGCGCGTGGTGTTCGAACACGTAACCACACGCGCTGCCGTGCAGTTCGTGCAGGCCCATGACGAGGCGCTCGGCGCGACGATCACACCGCAGCATCTCGCACACAATCGCAATGCCCTCTTTGAAGGCGGCATCCGACCCCACCTGTACTGCCTGCCGGTGCTCAAAACCGAGCCCGACCGCCTCGCTTTGCTTGAGGCGGCAACCAGCGGCGACGAGCGTTTCTTCCTCGGGACCGACAGCGCGCCGCACGAGCGCACGACCAAGGAAACCAGCTGCGGTTGCGCAGGCGTTTATTCCGCCCACGCGGCACTGGAACTCTATGCAGAAGTATTCGACGCGGTGGACGCGCTGCCGCGACTGGAAGGCTTCGCCTGCGAATTCGGTGCGCGTTTCTACGGTCTGCCCCGCAACGAAGAGCGCATCGTGCTGAAGCGCGAGAGCTGGCAGGTGCCCGCGAGCTACGCGTTCGCCGACGGCGCGCTCGTGCCGATGCGCGCCGGATCCACGCTGCCCTGGCGGCTCGCCCCATGACCGAGTTCATGGCACGGCGTTTCCGCGGCTTTCTTCCTGTCGTCGTCGACGTGGAGACCGGCGGCTTCAACGCCACCACCGACGCGCTGCTGGAGCTCGCGGCAGTGGTGGTCCAGATCGACGTGGACGGTCGCGTACGGCGCGGACCGACCCATGCCTGGCAAGTGCAGCCGTTCGAGGGCGCGAACCTTGAGCCCGCTTCGCTCGAGATCACTGGCATCGATCCGTTTCACCCGCTGCGTCCTGCGATTCCCGAGGCGGATGCGCTGCAGCGGATGTTTCGCGAGGTGCGCCACGCGATTCGTGCGCACGGCTGCCGGCGTGCGGTGCTCGTGGGTCACAACGCGGCGTTCGATCTCGCGTTCCTGAATGCCGCCGTGGCGCGCACGGGCATCAAGCGCAATCCGTTCCATCCGTTCTCGTGCTTCGACACGGCGACCCTCGCAGGCGTGGCGCTTGGTCAGACCGTGCTCGCGCGCGCGACGACAGTGTCAGGAATTCCGTGGGATCAGTCGTCCGCGCATTCGGCGGTATACGACGCGGAGCGCACGGCGGATCTCTTCTGCCGCATCTGCAATGAGCTGCACGGCAGCTTTCTCAAAGCAGAAGAAAGAGCGCGCTCGCTCGGCTGGAGCGATGGTCAGCCGGCGCCGCTGGATCTCGTCGACCTCAACGAGTAGCCCGAGCGTCAGCTGGCGATCTTGGTGGACCCGCCAGCGGCGTCGAGCACCTTGTGCAATTCGCCGCTCTTGTACATCTCGAGCGTGATGTCGCATCCGCCGAGCAACTCGCCGTTCACGTACAGCTGCGGATAGGTGGGCCAGTTGGAGTGGCGCTTCAATGCATCGCGCAGCTCGGGATCCTCGAAAATATTGACGTGCGCGAACTGCGCGCCGCACGCACGCAGTGCCGCCACGGCCTGCGCGGAGAAACCGCACTGCGGGAAATCCGGCGAGCCTTTCATGAAGAGCACGACGGGGCTGGATGACAAAGTTGTCTTGATTCGTTCAGTTACGTCCATGCGTTGAATTATGGGGTCTGCAGGCCTATTCTTCAAACCCGTCAGTAAAAGCAATAACTTAGGGACCCTCTCATGAATCCACTCAAATCAGTTCCGCTCTCCATCGCCACCGGCATCGTCCTGGCCGTGCTGCTGATGCTCGCGATTCCGCCCAATGGCTGGATTCTCACAGTGAGCGAGTTGAGCCTCGCGCGCTGGGTCCACATTCTCTCGGGCGTGATGTGGATCGGCCTCCTGTACTACCTGAACGTCGTGCAGGTCCCGTCCCTGGCGGTCGCCGCGGCGGACAAGGACGGCCCCGGTGGCGCCGGCATCACCAAGTACGTCGCCCCGCGCACGTTGCTGTGGTTCCGCTACTCCGCGTTGCTCACGTGGCTCACCGGGGCGTGGTACCTGGGGCGCGCCGGCAAGTTCGTCAGCGCGTTCACGTTCGGCCACATGGGTGAGGACTACTACGGCCTGGTCATCGGCATCGGCGCGTGGCTCGGCACTATCATGCTGTTCAATGTCTGGGTGCTGATCTGGCCGAATCAGAAGAAGTTGCTCGGCCTCATTCCCGCCACGGACGCGGAGAAAGCGGCCGCGCGCAACACCGCGCTGCTGGCTTCGCGTACCAACTTCGTGCTCTCGATCCCGATGTTGCTGTGCATGGGCGCGGCGAGCCACGGACTGCCGTTCTGAAGCTGCCGGACGATCTCGCCGCCCAGGTCCGCGGTGCATTGCTCGAGGACCTGGGCGGCGATCTTGGCGACGGCGATGTCTCCGCACGCCTGATTGATGTGGCCCGCCCGGGTCGTGCCACGATCATCACGCGCGAGCCCATGATCCTCTGCGGTCGTCCCTGGGCCGAAGCGACCTTCGATCTGCTGGATGCGAACGTGCGCATGGACTGGCGCGCGCAGGACGGCGATCTGCTGCCCGCTCAGGCCACGCTCTTCGAGATCGAGGGTAACGCCCGCGCGCTGCTCACCGGCGAGCGCACTGCCCTCAACTTCCTGCAACTTCTGTCCGGCACGGCGACGCTGACCCGTGCCTACGTCGCAGCGGTGGCGGGCACCGATTGCCAGATCCTCGACACGCGCAAGACACTGCCCGGGCTGCGCACGGCGCAGAAATACGCCGTACGTTGCGGTGGTGGAAGCAATCACCGCATGGGTCTGTACGACATGGTGCTCATCAAGGAGAACCACATCGCGGCAGCGGGCTCGATCGGCGCTGCGATTGCCGCAGCGCGCCGCATGGCGCCAGGCGTTGCGATAGAGGTCGAGGTGGAGACGCTCGATGAATTCCGCGCCGCGCTCGAACTGCGGCCCACTGCAATCATGCTGGATGAATTCACGCATGCGCAGATGGCGCACGCGGTGGAAATGAACCTCGCGGCGGGCAAGCCCGTGAAGCTCGAAGCGTCCGGCGGTGTCGACATGAATTCGGTGCGCGCCATCGCCGAGACGGGCGTGGACTACATCTCGATCGGGTCACTCACCAAGCACGTGCGCGCGATCGATCTGTCGATGCGCTTCCAGCTCGGCTAGCGGACGCTAACCATTGACGGCCTTGAGCACGCGCTGAGGCTGCGCAATGCCGTAGCCCTGCGCGTAATCCACGCCGAGGCTTGCCAGCATCTGGATGATCTCCGCATTCTCCGCGAACTCCGCGATGGTCTGCTTGCCGGTGAGATGTCCGATCTCGTTGATCGAACGCACCATCTCGCGGTCGATCGGATCGTGCAGGATCTCGCGCACGAAGCTGCCGTCGATCTTGAGGTAGTCGACGGGGAAATGCTTCAGGTAGCCGAACGAGGAGAGACCCGTGCCGAAGTCGTCGAGCGCAAACTTGCAGCCGAGATCCTTGAGTGACTGGATGAAGCGGTTGGCTTGCGAGAAGCTTGCCACCGCCGCAGTCTCCGTTATCTCGAAACAGATCTTCGACGCATCGAGTCCGCTGTGCTGGAATTGCTCGATGACAAACGGCAGGAACTTGTCGTCGCCAAGGCTCTGACCCGAAAGGTTGATCGCGCACATCTCGAGGTTGGCGCGTTCGTCCGCTTCGGACACGAGCCAGCGCAACGCATTCTCGATGACCCAACGATCGATGTTCGGCGTGATGCCGTAACGCTCGGCCGCGGAGATGAAATTGTCGGGAGAAACTATGCGACCCGATTCGTCACGCATGCGCAGCAGCAGCTCGTAGTGCTTGCCCGTCTCGGGGCGCTGCAGCGGCTTGATCGGCATGCGGAACAGCTCGAACCGCCCTTCTTCCAGCGCGGCATTGATGCGCGCGGCCCACTGCATCTCGCGCCGGCGACGCATGAGCTCGATGTCGTTCTCGGCGAAGCTGTGCACGCGGTTGCGACCCTGCTCCTTCGCGGCGGCGCAGGCGCTGTCGGCGGCGGTGAGGATAGAGGCAACGTCCTCATTGTCCGCGGTAATGGGCACCACACCGATGCTCGCGCCGAGCCGGAACACGCGCTCTTCCCAGGTGAAGCGGAAATTGCCAACGGCCTCGCGCAACACTTCGGCCGTGCGCATGGCTTCATCGAGCGAACAGCTCTCCAGCGGGATGCCGAACTCGTCGCCACCGATGCGCGACAGCGTGTCGCGCCAGCGCACCTTGGATTTCAGCAGCGCCCCCACCTGCCCGAGCAGCGCGTCACCCGCGCTGTGACCGCATGTGTCGTTGATGATCTTGAACTGGTCGATGTCGAGGTAGCACAGCGCGTACGACGCCTCGCGTGCCTTGGCGCTCTTGAGCGCACGCTCCACGCGATTCTCGAACTCGCGGCGATTGACGAGGCCCGTGAGCAGATCGTGACTCGCGTGATACGACAGGCGGCGATTCAGCTCCCGGCTTTCGGTCACGTCGTGGAACACCAGCACCGCACCCGCCACCTGCCCGGCGCCGTCGCGGATCGGCGCGGCGGTGCTTTCGACGTACAGCTCGTTGCCGTCGCGACGGATCAGCAGCATCGGGCGTACCGACTTCGTCGGACGCACGCGACGGATCGACACCGACAGCGGATTCTCCAGCGGCTCGCACGTCTCCTCGTGGAATGCGCGGAACACTTCTTCGACGGGCTTGCCCATCGCATCTTCGAGGCGCCAGCCCGTGAGCTGCTCCGCCACGGGGTTGATGTATTCGATGGTTGAGAGTGCGTCGGTGGTGATCACACCATCACCAATTGACTGCAGCGTGATCTGCGCGCCCTCCTTCTCGCGGAACAGCGCTTCTTCGTATAACTTGCGCTCGGTGATATCGAGTTCAACGCCGACCAGGCGCAGCAATCGCCCGTGCTGGTCCACCTGCGCCTTGGCACGGCTGATGACCCAGCGCCACTCGCCATTTCGATGACGCATGCGATGCACGCTCTCGAAAATCGGCAATTTGCCCGCGAGGTGGTCGCGGATGGTGATCTGCACACGCGGCATGTCTTCGGGATGCACGAGACTGCGCCAGTCAATGGACCCCGAGAGGTCATCGTCCGTGTAACCGAGCATCGCCTTCCAGCGCGGCGAGAAGAAAATATCGTTGCGCTCGATGTCGAAGTCCCACATGCCATCATTGGCAGCGGCCTGCGCGAGGGCATCGCGGGTTTCGAGATTCTCCAGACGCGTGGCGAGCTGCACGCGCTCCAGACCGGACGCGAGGCTCGTGCCCAGCAGCTTCATCAGCAACTGCAGGTTCACGTCCCACGCGCCGCGCGAACTGCCCTGCGCGAGACCCAGGAGGCCAGCGGGCTTGCCCAGAACTCGAAACGCTACGCATAGCGCCGAGCCAACATCGAGCTCGGCGAGACGGCGCGCCTCTTCGGCCTGACCTCGGCCGGGGGCGCGCGTATCGCGGAATTCGGACAGGCGCAGATGCTCGAAGCGCGAGTTGAGCCAGGGAAGATCGACAAGCAGCGTGCCGCGGATTGCCTCGACGCGGCATTGCGCGAACGTGGACTTCGCCACCGAGACGGTTTCGAAGCTGGTGTGCGTGACATCCAGCAGCGCCACGAACGTGGCATCGGCGCCGGTGGCTTCCCGCAAGGATTCCAGACAGGTCCGAATGCAGACCGCCACGCCTTCGCGCGAGAGGTTCTGGAAATCGACAGCTATCTTGGTGCAGGTGACGTCGAGGCCGAGGGCGGGCCGCTCCGCGCGCGCGGTCGTCCAGAATCCGGGTGACAGGATTTCGGACGCAGTGAATTCCTTACTCGCGCTGGTCGCTGGCGGCTGGCTGGGAGTCGTCGTCGACATTGCGCGGAATGAGTCCCTGTTAGGCGCGGAAGATTGCCGGAAAACGTGTGTCAGTCCGAGGACTTGCACCACAGTTCCGGACGCATCGCCGCATGCAACTCCACCGCGGGATTCTCGCACAGCCTATGAGGAACACAAGGTAAGCCGCTGGGTCCATTGATAAATGCACCAGCCAGAACTGCCTACCTCGACACTCCTGAAAGAGGGCCTGGCACTACGCAGGACGGTTGCCGGCGCCGGCAGCGGATCCCAGCGCGTCACGCGCCTGCTCGAACAGTGCGCGCAGCTCGAGCTCCATTCGCGTCTGCAACTGCGCCGTGGCATCCGCGTGGGCTCCCGCTGTGACCCGGACTGCCTGCACCGGCGCCCCGATTGCGATCACGATGCGGGCGAACGGCCAGGGAATCACGAACTGGTCCCAGCTCACGAACCAGGCGCGCGATGCCGCGTATGCCATCGGCAACATCGGCCTGCCGGAGATCTGCGAAAGCAGGATGGCGCCGGGTTTGAACCGGAACACGGGCCCCTTCGGACCATCGGGCGTGATCACGGGTGAAACGCCGTCTTTCACGAGCAGTTGATAGTAGTCGCGCAACGCGCGCGCACCCGTATGCGTCGAGGAGCCGCGGATGACTTCGCCGCCGAGTCGCAGCGCGATGGCGGCGGGAATCTCGCCGTCGACCGACGGGCTGATCAGGAATCCCAGTTTCAGCCCGCGTTGCAGCAGCAGGTAACGCGCGCAGAACAGCTCATGCTGGTGCCAGTAGCAAGGCAGCAGCGAGGGCGCGCGTGCGAGCGCCGAGTGCAGATGCTCCGCGCCAAGCACGGTCTCGATGCGGCAGGTCCACCACCAGAAACGCAGGATCGCAAGACCGATCGGCGTCGCGATGCGGTATGCGAGGCGCCGCCCCAGCGTGAGCTTGCGTCGCGACCTGGCCTCGCGCTGATAGATCCCGTCGCTCATGCAGCGGAGAGCAGCGCCGCCACATCCGCAGGACTCTGCGGGTTCATTTCGATCTTGTGCAGGGGGCCGTCGCTTGCGACGCACACCTGGCAGTCCGGCGCGAAATGCAGCTCGCGCAGTTCGAACGGTTTGCCGTCCAGGGTGGCTCCGTTCGCCTGCAGCAGCACGCGCGCGCTGTCGCGTAGCCCGAGGCCTGCCGCCTTGAGCACCGCTTCGCGCGTGATCCATGCCGACAGGCGCCCCCCGAGTTTGGGATGATCCGCGTCACCACCGTCTTCGAGATCGATGCCGACGCAGCCGGCGCGGCGCAGGACCACGGCAACGTGCCGCCCCGCATGCGCAACGCTGAAGTCCGCGCCCGCGATGCGCGGCTTGCGGTCCGTCTCGAAAATGAGCTCTGCGGGGCCGACGCTCCGGTCGAGCAGCGCAGTGAGGCCGCGCAGCGCAAGGGCGATTCCAAGCAGCGTGCGCGCCCGTGCCGCAGGATCAGCCGGCAGCTGTGAACGGCGTGCGTAAGCGAGCTCGGAGATCCAGTGCGGCAAGGGCCCCTGCTGGGTATGGCCAGTCAGGGACGGCCCCGGGAGGAGCGCGTGATATAAAATGACGCGATTCATGCTTGCCACTTATACATGACTGACACCGCGGCGCCGTTGCGTCTTCCGCCCGAATCCGATCACCCGTTCGATATCGGCTCGACGGAGGACTCTCTCGAGCGAATGCGCGACCTGTACGCCCGCTTCGGCGATATCTATCGCGTGTACGCGCCGGGTCGCCAGTCGTACACCTACGTCGTCAACCACCCCGACGACGTGCGCCGGATCCTGATCACCAATAATCGCAACTACACCAAGGGCGTGGGATTCGACCGCATCAAGATCCTGCTGGGCAACGGCATTATCGTTAGCGAAGGCGAATTCTGGAAGCGCCAGCGGCGCATGATCCAGCCCACGTTCCATCGCAAGGTGGTCGCCCGGTTCGGCGAACTGATCGCGAAGTCGAACGATCAGCTGCTCGCGCGCTGGCAGGCGGCTGCCGTGGCCGGCGCACCGATCAACGTCACCGACGACATGAGCATACTGACGCTGGAAGTCGTCCTGCGCGCGATCTTCGGCGACGACGTCGACACGATGACACGCGAGGCCGGCGAGAATCCGTTCGCCGTGCTCACCGAAGAGCCTGCGCGCGATCTGCGCTTCGCGTACCGCTTCCGCAAGCTCGCTGCAATGATCGGCAAGCTGGTCGACCGGCGCCGCGAGGCGGGGGAAGACAAATTCGACTACGTGTCGATGCTGCTTGCCGCGCGCGACAAGGAAACCGGAGCGGCGATGACCACGCGCGAGCTCACCGACGAGATCACCACGCTTATCATCGCGGGCCACGAGACCACCGCGAGCGCGCTCAACTGGGCCTGGTACCTGCTGTCGCAGAATCCGGAAGTCGAGTCGCGACTGCACGCGGAACTCGACGTCGCGCCAGACGAAGCCATTCCCAGCCTGCAAGGCATGGAAGCGCTGAAGTTCACCAACCAGGTGATCCAGGAGACCATGCGGGTGTATCCGCCCGTCTGGGTGATCTCGCGGCGCACGATCGAGGCCGACACTCTCGCCGGCTACGAAGTGCCGCCCGGCACCGACGTGTTCTTCAGCCCTTACTTCCTGCACCGCCATCCGCAGTTCTGGCAGGACGCCGAGGCGTTCCAGCCCGAGCGCTTTGCCGCGGCAGGCGATGCGGAACGCCCGAAGCTCGCCTACCTGCCCTTCTCCGCCGGTCCGCATCACTGTGTCGGCGAAACGCTCGCGGTTTACGAAATGCTCATGCACCTCTATAAGGTGGCGCGTCGTTACCGTCTGGTTTTCCAGCCGGACGAACCAGTGGAACTCGAAGCCATGATCAATCTGCGAACCCGCCGACCGCTGTTCATGAAACTGCAGCCGCGCTCATGAACGCCGCCACGCTCACCGAACTGATGGATGCGAATCGCGGCGTCGATCGCAGCGTCACTTATCTCGAGGCTGAGAACAGCAGCCACGCCGTGTCGTTCGATGACATCGCGCAGCGCGCGCTCGGCATCCTGTATCACCTGCAGGCCCTCGGCGCGAAGCCCGGCGACAAGCTCATCCTGCTGCTTAACAACAACGAGCAATTCGTCGATGCGTTCTGGGCGGGCGTGCTTGGCGGCATCGTGCCGGTACCGGTGGCGATCGGCATATCCGATGACCACAGGCACAAGCTGCTGCGCATCGCGCGCAAACTCGGCAACCCCTTCATTTACACCGACAGGCGCACGCTCGACCGCATCGGCACGTTCGCCGCGCAACCGGGCATCGAGCCGGTCGAGCAGAAGACATTTGCGGCGCTCACCGCGCGCGCATTTCTCGTTGACGACCTGGCGAACATTGCGACGGCGGGCCGCATCCACAAGGCGCGCGCCGAGGACACCGCGTTCATCCAGTTCTCTTCCGGCTCCACCAGCGAGCCGAAGGGCGTAGTGCTCACCCACGCGAACCTGATCGCGAACATCAAGGGCTCGACCGAGCACGCGGGTTTCAACGCGGACGACACCAGCCTCTCGTGGATGCCACTCACGCACGACATGGGTCTGATCGGTTTTCATCTCGTGATGTTCGCGAATCACGTGCGCGCGCATCTCATGCCGACAGAGCTGTTCGTGCGCCGCCCGCTGCTGTGGCTCGCGTTCGCCGCGCAGATCCGCGCGACGATCCTGTGCTCACCGAATTTCGGCTATCGCCACTATCTCAAAGTGCTCGGCGAACGTACGCCCGGCAATCTGGATCTGTCCGCCGTGCGCCTGATCTTCAATGGCGCCGAGCCGATCTCCCTTGAGTTGTGCGAGGAATTCCTCGCGCGCATGGCAAGCGTCGGTCTGAGGAGGAACGCGATGTTTCCCGTGTACGGGCTCGCCGAGGCGTCGCTCGCCGTGAGCTTTCCGCCCGTGGGTCGCGACTACCGGGCCGTGTGGCTCAACCGTCACCAGCTTGGTGTGGGCCAGCGCGCGGAAGTTCTCGCCAACGGCAGCCGCGATGCGTTGGGGCTTGTAAGCGTTGGCAAGGCGATCCCGTATTGCGAACTGCGCATCGCAGGCGATGACGATACCGCCCTCGCCAGCGATCACGTCGGTCACATCCACATCCGCGGCGACAACGTCACGGCGGGCTATTTCGAAGAGCCCGAGGTCAATGCTGCGACCATCACGAAAGATGGTTGGCTGCGTACGGGGGATCTCGGAATGATCCACGGCGGCGAGACTTTCATCACCGGTCGTGCGAAAGAAATCCTGTTCGTCAACGGACAGAACTACTACCCGCACGATCTTGAGTCCGTCGCGCAGCGCGCCCCCGGCATGGAGCTCGGCAAGGTGGTCGCCGCCGGCGTGCGCCCGCCCGGCGCGGAAACCGATCAACTCGTGGTGTTCGCACTGCACCGCGGCGACATCGGCGAGTTTCTGCCCGTCGCGACCGAGATCACCCGCCTGCTCAACGAGCACACGGGCCTCGAAGTCAGCGAAGTGGTTCCGGTGAAACGCATCCCGAAGACGACCAGCGGCAAGATCCAGCGCCACTTGCTGGAAGAGCAGTTCGTCGACGGGGAGTTCGCGGCGGAACTCGCGGAGCTGAAGACTTTGCGTGGCGCCCGCAGCGTCGCGGCGCCGCACTCGGCGAACCAGATCGAAGCGCGCCTGCTGCAGATCTGCAACGCGGCGCTGGCTGGCAAGGACGTGCGCGCGAGCGACAACCTCTTCGAGATCGGCGCGAGCTCACTGAAGCTGATCGAGATTCACGAGCAGATCGACTCGGAGTATCCGGGGCAGCTGGATCTCACCGAGCTGTTCGATCATCCGACGGTTGCAGAACTCGCGGCCCATCTGAACGCGAAGCTGGCGTCGTAGCTCAGCGGGAGCTGTGATGTCGTGGGGTCGCGTTATGACAAAGTCATGACCACTGCCGGGAGTCGCGGACTTCAGCGGCTGCCGTATAGCGTCTTCTTCAGTTTCCAGCGCCGGTGCGACCACAGCCAGTCCGCGGGATCCGCCAGGATCTGCGCTTCGACCCGCTGCGCGTAGCGCTGCGTGAACTCACCCGGCTGCAACGCTTCCTCCGGCGTCGCCAACGGCTGAAAATCGATCTCATAGCTGCCGCGGCGCACGCGCCGCATGCCGACGAAGATTGCGGGGTACTTCATCGTGCGCGCCATCTCCTCCGGCCCCAGATAGAACGCGGTGTCGCGCCCGAGGAACTTCACCCAGTGACGCTTCTCCGCCGACAACGGCTCCTGGTCGGCGAGCATCGCCACCGCGCGCACGATCTTGCGGCGCCGGATCATGTCGGGCAGCAACTCCTTCGCGGGCACGAGATGCGAACCGAAGCGCGTGCGGATGCCGAACATCATGCGTTCGGCCCACGCGGTACGGATCGGCTTGTAGCCCACGTCGAGCGGATGGCCCAGCTGCAGCGCGAGCGCGTGCAGGATCCACTCCCAGTTGCACTGGTGCGCCCCGACGATCAGCAGCGGCTTGCCCGTGGCGAGCGCGGAACGCGGCAGATCGAGGCTGGTGAAGCGCACGCGACGCTGGATCTCCGCCGGCGCCATCGAACCGGCCGCGATCGCCTCGGCGATGATCTGTCCGGTGGCGCTGTAGTGCTGCGCCATGATGCGATTGATTCCGGCCGCATCGAACTGCGGCAGGCTGCGCGTGAGGTTGTCGCGCACCACTTGCACGCGGATGCGCAGGATGCGGAATACGACGAATATCAGGAACGCGCAGATGCCGTACAGCAGCCCCAGCGGCAGTGATGTCAGCAGTCGTCCCAAAAGTGACTGATCAACCGAATTGGTGTCTGCTTTGCCGCGCATTGGAGTTCGGATTCAGTACCGGGGGGCCACATTAAACTCATTCTTCCGCCGGGCGTCACGGCGCAGAACTCCGACCGCGCCCTGAGGGCCTTCGAGTCCATCGTCGGCACCCACTGCGTGCCCGCCAACGATGAGCTCCGCGACACCTGCTTCGCCCGTACACCCTCACGCAGGCCACCACGCGCGAGAGACAATCGCGACGCTCGCGCAGCGCGCAAACTACTTCCCGGGAATGCTGTCGCGTGGCTGATCGCCTGAACCGGATTTTTCTTTCAACTGACGTGCTCGGGGCAATTCGATGAACGACGTGAAAATGCTGATCGGCGGTTCCGATGTGGCGGCCCGAAGCGGAGCGACGTTTGATCGTTGCAATCCCGTCGGGGGCGCTGTTGCCACGCGCGCCGCGGCCGGCGGCGTCGAGGACGCAAACGCCGCGGTCGAAGCCGCGAAGAAGGCTTTCCCCGCATGGGCCGCCACCGCGCCAAACGTGCGCCGCCGCCTGCTGAACGCCGCTGCGGCGAAGCTGCGCGAACGCGCACCCGAGTTCGCCACGCTGGTCACCGCCGAAACCGGCGCGATCCCCGGCTGGGGAATGTTCAACGTGTTCTTCGCCGCGTCGTTGCTCGAAGAAGCCGCCGCGCTCACCACGCAGATCGGTGGCGAAATCGTTCCATCCGATCACGCCGGCACGTTGTCGATGGCCGTGCGTCAACCTGCGGGCGTAGTGCTCGGCATGGCGCCGTGGAATGCGCCGGTCATCCTCGGCGTGCGCGCGATCGCGACGCCGCTCGCCTGTGGCAACACCGTCGTGCTCAAGGCCTCGGAGACCTGCCCTGCCACCCACCGACTCATTGGCACGGTGCTGACGGATGCCGGCTTCCCCGCCGGCGTCGTCAACGTCATCACGCACTCGGCTGCGGATGCACCGAAGGTCGTCGAGGAGCTCATCGCACATCCGGCCGTGCGCCGCGTGAATTTCACCGGCTCCACGCGCGTGGGCCGCATCGTCGGCGAGATCTCCGGTCGCCATCTCAAGCCCGCGGTGCTTGAACTCGGTGGCAAGGCGCCGATGATCATTCTCGATGATGCCGATCTGGAGCTCGCCGTCGCGGCGGCGGGCTTCGGTGCGTTCATGCATCAGGGCCAGATCTGCATGTCGACCGAGCGCATCATCGTCGACGAGAAGATCGCCGATGAGTTCGTCAAGCGCTTCACGCTCAAGGCGCAGGCGCTGCCCATGGGCAACCCGGCCACCGGCAACTTCCCGATCGGTGCGTGCGTGGACGTCGCGACGGTCACGCGCGTCAAGGCGCTCATCGCCGATGCCACC
Organism: Steroidobacteraceae bacterium; assembly: GCA_039929265.1. Taxonomy (GTDB): domain Bacteria; phylum Pseudomonadota; class Gammaproteobacteria; order Steroidobacterales; family Steroidobacteraceae; genus ZC4RG30. Next base: position 18,681 of record JBDSRN010000133.1, read on the forward strand.
GGCAAAGGCGCGAAGATCCTGTGCGGCAACCAGGGGCACGATGCCTTCTTCGAGCCGACCATTGTCGACAACGTCACTGATGCGATGCAGATCTATCGCGACGAATCCTTCGGTCCGGTGGTGGCGGTGATCCGCGCGAAGAACACCGAGCACGCGATCGAACTCGCCAACGATTCCGAATACGGGCTGTCTGCCGCAGTGTTCGGTCGCGACGTGGGCCGCGCGCTCAACGTGGCGCAGCGCATCGATTCCGGAATTTGCCATATCAACAGCTCGACCGTGCAGGACGAGGGGCAGATGCCATTCGGCGGTACGAAGTCGAGCGGCTATGGTCGATTCGGAGGCAAGGCCGGTGTGCACGAGTTCACCGAACTGCGCTGGATCAGCATTTCTTCGCAGCCGCGCCACTACCCTATTTGATTGCCAGCGACGCGGTGTTGCCCCGACAACACCGAGATTTCGACATGTTTTACCGTATCAACCATCTGCCGGTCGTACCGATGCAATGCCAGGATCCGCCCCACACCGCAATCGGTGTGGGGCGGGCAGCTGAACTTGCATCACCTGCGCGGAGGCGACGTGTGGGGCTCGCATCACAGCCAGCTTCTGACGAGCGCGGTAACCCGTTGATAACTCAGGGCATGCGGGCGCTGGCGGAACGCCCTCTTTTTTGCCGGTATCATTGTCGGCTCCGGCACAACCCGGTACGTTTCAGCGGAGATCCCGATGCGTCGATCGACAATGCTCAGCACACTGGCCCTGGTGGCCATGACGGCACCAACATTTACGCTCGCCTCGGGCAGGATTGACAAGGGACAGGCGATCTTCCAGCAGCGCTGCGGCATCTGTCATTCCGTGGTCGTGGCAGGCGGACCGGTTCTGGGACCGACCCTGCGCGGCATCCTGGGACGCAAGGCGGGAGCGGTGCCCGAGTTCAAGATGTACTCGACCGCGCTGGCGGGCTCGAATCTCACGTGGGACGTGAAGACGCTGGATGCTTTTCTCGCCGCGCCCATGAGCAAGGTGCCCGGCACGACGATGCCGATGCCACTGCCTGATGTAGCAGAGCGGGCGGATGTGATTGCGTATCTGGCGACATTGAAAAATTGATGCCGTCTCACGGCACCGTATAGGTTGAATAATATGGGACCGTGGCTCGCTCGACACTCCCAAGCCATAGCGCCACCACCCGGTCATCCCGCCATCACCTAGCGGGACACCGGCGTCGTGATTTCAAGGCGAAATCAATCACTGGAATACCGAATGACTGACCGAGCCAGCGAGGCCGTCGCGAAAGTGCCCGAAGTAGTCTTTGGCTTCTGGGTCATCAAAATCGCAGTTACGACGCTGGGTGAAACCGGCGGTGATTGGGTGACAATGACCCTCGATCTCGGCTACCTGATCGGTACTGGCATTTTCGCGGTTCTCTTCCTTGGCCTCGTGGCAGCTCAGGTACGCGCTGCGCGATTCGGTCCATTCCTCTATTGGGGAACGATCGCCGCAACGACCACCCTTGGAACAACGCTTGCCGACTTCGCGGATCGCTCGCTGGGGATCGGCTACCCGGGTGGTGTTGCCATCGTCTCCTCGTTGCTCGCCGTCAGTCTTGGGCTTTGGTACTGGGTGGAGGGTTCAGTCTCCATCCAAAGCATCGTATTGCGTCGGGTCGAGTGGTTCTACTGGTCCACCATCCTGTTCTCGCAGACGCTGGGCACGGCACTCGGGGATTGGGCCGCGAGTTCCGATCAAGGCGGTCTGGGCTGGGGCTACGAATACAGCGCCATCATCTTTGGCGTCGGCTTGATCGTGGTTGCGACACTTTATTTCTGGACCAAGCTTTCGCACACCCTGCTGTTCTGGGCGGCATTCATTCTGACGCGTCCGTTGGGCGCGACGCTCGGTGACCTTCTGGACAAACCCATCGCTGAGGGCGGCATGAATCTCAGCAGGCTGTATGCCTCGCTAATTCTTCTAGGCTTCATCGTTGCATGCGTTCTGCTGCTGCCCCAGCGTCCGGCCAAACACGAAGAAGACCGGGTGGCAGCGTAAATAGAGCGCGGCTTGCGTCGCGCAATCATCGCGCTGCGATGTCGCGCTTCCCGGGTCACAGCACACCAAACTTCAACTGGTTGCAGTCAGCCCACGAACTCGGGCCCTGTTCGTCAGAGTTTGAGTACAGGTACGTTTCTTCATCGAAACTTCTTGAGCTTGGAGTTCTCACCCTCCTGCTCCTGCAGCAGACGTGCTTCTGAGACATCCATGCCGCCGAACCTGGCACACAACTTGTAAAAGCTTGCGTCGCTGAATGCGGACTTTACGCACCTTCACCTGACTGAAATTCCGGGTCAGGTCACTATTGCAATCGATGGCGATTTCCTGGCAGCGCGAGAGAGGATCGATCGATTAAGACACCGTTCTTGATCACAGCGGTGATTGCTTCGGCATTGCGAATGTCGGTGGTGGGGTCAGCCTCCAATATCACCAGGTCTGCCAGTTTGCCTACAGCAATGGTGCCGAGATCTTTTTCCAGGCCGAGAAACCGTGCTCCGTTCAAAGTGCCCATACGCACGATGGCGGCGGCCGGAATACCGAGTTCTGCCACCAATTGCATCTCCCGGAAATAGAGCGGGCCGTCGGACCGGTCGGTACCAAGCGCCAGCACGCCACCCGCGTCGTACAGGTCGCGCAAGTTCCCTTTCATATATGGTGCCTGCGCTTTAAACATGGCGGGCCAACCCTTGCTGGTGTACAACGGCGGACCTTTGGACTGCCGCGCGGCGATTTCCTGCCGCCCGATGACAAAGTTGTTGAGTGGTGTATCGATCGCCGTCGGGTCCTCGCCAAGCCGGATGATTTCATCAAACACCGCGAGTGTGGTGGCCACTGGAATCTGGCGTGTGGCGAGCATGTTCGTAAACGAAGCAGTCGCCCCAGGAGTGGTGACCGGGTGGGTCAAGGTGTCGATGCCAGCTTCGACCGCAGCCCGGGCCAAGTCTTCGCCAAGCGCATGGATGGTGGTGCGCACGCCATGATCTTTCAGATACGCGACCATCTTGGTCATGACGGCGACTGGTAGCGATGGCACCACCAGCTTCTGAATGTCGGGCTTGAGGGCGATCTGCTCGTCGAGGACTTTTATCGTCCCGGGCCAGTTGGGTACGCCAACACCATGGAAGTCGCCTGCCATCCAACTGCCAGGCCAACTGAGCGCGTGCCCGGAGGCAAATATGCGCGGGCTGACAATCTTTCCACCTCGTTCGCGGCGGCGCATTTCGAAAATGAGATCAGGGTTGTTGGCGGCATCATAGACCGACGTCACCCCGACATAGAGAAACCCCTGCAAGGCGGTCAGCGCCGCATCGAAATCGATGTCCACGCCGGGCGGGTTATCCAAGCCGCGCCACTGACCGGCACCAACGAGATGGATGTGGGCGTCGATCCAGCCAGGCATGAGGAACTTTCCAGTAGCCTCTATGGTTCGGGTGCCAGCCGGAAGGCTTGCCGTCGCCGATTGCACGGCGGCAATGCGGCCGTCTTTAATGAGCACAGTCTGGTGAGGGATGTTGGGACCACCGCTTCCGTCGATGACGGTAGCGTCGATAATTGCGAGGTCTGCCGCAGAGACAGCAGATGCGCCGCACAAAGACAGGCATAGCATCAAAACACGCATGACGACCTTCCCTCGTGGATAGCATGGCCGATTAGTATGCCGGAGTGCACTCTGTTGACTAAGTCGACACTGCCGACCCTTCCACAAAGGCATCGTCACTGATTCACCTCCGCTCGTGATTCTGGACACGCGATCAAGCCATCTTCTCAAGTGGAAGTGCGAGTTGCGGCACGTGCAAAATATAATGCTCGTCGGACAGGTTGCTCCCCTCCAGCGAAAGCGTGTAGGGCTTCAGCAGAGGTTTGGCGGCCTTGATATTGGCTTCAGTCAGGGAAGTGGCCATGGCTGGTACGTCCTTTACCGAATTCCGGAATAACCGCCTGGTTACCCGCCTATCCCCCCCTGCTGTCAATGGACGTCCCCGGGTGAGCAAGGATCTCAGATGACTGGAATTCAAGGCTCAGAGCGCAAACAGCCGTCCTTGTTGGACGGCTTGGGATGCGGGGGTGGTGCCGTCTCACAGAATCGAACTGTGGACCCCATCATTACGAATGATGTGCTCTACCAACTGAGCTAAGACGGCATCGTGGGGCGCGAATTCTAATGAACGCCCGCGAAAAAGTCAGGCTTCCGCCAGTTTTTCACCTCCGGCACGGCGAGGTCGCTCAATAAGGCGGTGTCATGCATCAAGTATAGACCCGGCTGCTTTGGGGGCGCGAATCAAGGCTTTTCAGCCGCTTTGGCGGCTCGCCCAGGCAACCACAGCCGTCGCAACATCACGTCATGCGAACGATCTGCGTGCCTCCAGCCAGGGTCTCCGGCGCCACGGCATGGGAGCTGACCCTGGTGCTGCTGGTCGTCGCCACGCTGTGGAGCATGGCGGTGCCCGCTTTCACCCGCCTGCGCCAGAACGCCGCGCTGACGGCAGCGGCGAATCAGATGTTGCTCGCCCTGCACTACGCGCGCAGCCTCGCCATCACGCGCGGCGTGGCAGTCGGGGTATGCCAGTCGCAGGACGGCGCGCGGTGCGCCGTTGCCGGAGCAAGTAGCGTCCGCTTCCTGGTGTTCATCAACGGGGATTCGGATCAGCCCGCGCAGCGCGATGCGGGGGAAGAACTCATGCGAGCGTATGAGATCGCACCCACGCTCAGCTTGCGTGGCACGCGTGCGGCGATCAACTACTGGCCCGCACCGCGCGCGGGCACCACGACCACATTCGCCTTCTGCGATTCACGGCGCGCCGCGGCGCCGCGAGCCGTGATCGTCAGTCAGACTGGCAGGCCGCGGCTCGCCCGGACTGCGGCAGATGGCGGTGCGCTCGCGTGCCCCTGAGGGCTACCAGCATTTCGTATTGCCATCGGTGCCGCTGGCAGTCTGCTGTCCCGCCTGATTGATCGTCATGACATTGCAGCGCGTGTCCTCCAACTGGTATCCCAAAGGGGTCGCAGTCAGCGTAAAAGTCTGCGCGCTTGGCGTGTCCAGCGTGATTCGATAGGTGCCGTCCGCCGTGTCGGCCGTCGTGAACGTGCATACGAGGTCACTGGCAGGGAATCCGGTGTACCTGTTGTAACGTGTGTAGCACCGCTCCAGACGCTGCGCCCAGCCCGTGAGCGCGGTCTGCGCATCGGCACGCTTTACCTTCAACACGTGTTGACGATACGAGGGGATGGCGATGGCCGAGAGGATCGCGACGATCACCATCACGATCAGCAACTCGACCAGCGTGAAACCCCGGCTGCGAATATTCGTGGCAACAGGCGTATGCATGGATGGCTCCTAGCGAACCTGACGCCAGGATTGTCGACCCACCACCCCGGGTCCGCAGTTCTCGGCCATGCTCTGCAGTCCGCCGCTGGTGTTGGGCATGACCTTGAACTCCTTGCAGTCCGGGCCTCCCGCACCACCGCCGTTAGGATCGAGCGACGTGAGGATCGAAGGCTTGGACGTGATGCCGTCCGCTGTCTGCACTCCGCTCACCGCGACCTTTGTCTTGCTGCCGTCGGGCAGAGTGATCTCCACGTAGTCGTTGCCGTCGAAAGTGCCGTCGTTGTTGAGGTCGAAGGGCGAGTAGTCGAGGCGGGTGCCTGACAGCGCGTCCATCTCCATGAGCCAGCTGCGCCCACCATAAGCGCATAGATCCGTATCCGGAATGAGTGTCGTGAAGATCACGCGTCCATTGCGGAACAAGGGATCGGAGACCTGCATCTCGCCCTCGAAACCATTCGTCGGCGATACCAGGTCGATATACCAGCCCTTCTTCGTAGCGTAGTCGGGCGCGTTCTTGCTCGTGACGCGGATCTTGGTCGTACCGCTGGTGTTGTTGCCCAGCGCATCCGTGCCGGCGATCGTGACGGTCTCTTCCGCCAGGATCGACTGCTGCGTCAGGTTGGCGCGACCGGCGACGACATCCGTCAACCCCGTGTTGCGATCGAAGACCCCATAGAAGCTCTGCGTCTTGAGCAGGCTGATGTTGCGATCGTCGGGCTCGAGGAACTTGCCTGTGCCGAACAGCACCATCGTGCCAATGCCGTTGGGTCCGCGTGACACCACCGGGCGCTCGGTAATCGGCTGTCGGGTGAGGCCATCCGGGCCCGTCGCAACGAACAACGGTGCGCCCGCGTAGGCAACGTCCCAGCTCCCAGAGCTCGTGCTGGTGAGATCGAACTTCCAGAGATTGCCGAACAGGTCCCCGGCGTATGCGAAGTCGATCACGCCATCGTTGTCGTTGTCGACCATCGCAGGGGTCGCCAGGCCATTCGGACGGGTCTGCGCAAGCGGATCCGCCGACGTGCCGACGCCGGTATCGATCTTGCGAATGAGCTCGCCGGTCTGGATGTTGACGATGTACAGTACCGCGTTACCCGTGGCGCTGACTCGGGTATCCGTATTGCCTGCGTTGTCGGTCGTGGCAGTGTTGTTGTAGCCATTGCCGAACACCGCTGCCCACACGCCGTCTTTCATCTTCACGACAGCAGGGCGGCTGTAGGTGTAGCCGAGGTCCACGTCGGTCTGGTCGGTGAACTCCCAGAGCAGCGCATTGCCGTTGGCGGTAATGCTGCCGGGGTCGGTCACGTCCAGCGCAAACACGCCCTGGCCGCCCTTGTTCAGGCCCGACACGAGCACGGTGTGCCATGCGGAGCCGTAGAACGCGTCGATGACGGTCGGCGAGCCATCAGCATAGAACAGGTGCGAATAGCCGGGCTGCGTGAGTTTGTAAAGCGAGGGGAACACGGCAGCCGGGATATAGGCGAAAGCTTCCTTGCCATCGGTCGCAGTATTGCCCGCAGTAAACGCGTGCAGCATGCCGTCGTTGGCACCGACGTACACCATTTTCTGGCGACCCGCCTTCGCGGCCTTGAACGATGAATAGGTCACCGTCTCCAGCGAATCCGGATAACGGAAGTTGGGCGCACCGACATACACCGGCGAAGAGTTGACGATGTCACCCAGCGAGGACTCGCGCCGACGATAGGTGCCGCTGCCATTGGCCAGCTTTTCCTGGCTGCGATCCCCGCGCAGGTAGTCGATCTTGTCGACGACGTCGCTGCCGGTGAGCTGCGTCTTGCGCGTCGCGTCGAGCGTGCCGTTCGTGAACGCCACCGCGGTCTTGTGCAGGTTCCTGCCCGCCACTGCGGTCAGGCCCGAGTTGGGCGTGAAGATTTTGCGATTGGCCGGTATGGGCATCGAGTCCTTTGCGTTCCATACCTGTGAACCGATGACGCCCGTGAGGGAAATCGGGAAGGCCAGCAGTTCGCCGCCCCAGAACTGGCTGTTGAACTTGGCCTGGAAGATCAGCGTGTCGCTGCTGATCGCGCCGCTGTTCACGGAGGCAGACGACGCGGAACCCGCACGGTTCAGGATGTCGTTGAACGCCTTCGTGAGCTGGTCCTTCAGCGTCAGCGCATTGGTGACCAGGAAGTAGTTGTCCGGGTCGCCATCGCCGTCTTCATCCCATTCGTTGGGATCCGGAAGGCCGTTCTTGTTGTCGTCCCTGAATCCGCCCCACTTGGCGGCATACCAGAGCGGATCCTTCAGCAGGCCCGCGCCCGTGCTGCTGCCAGGCGTGAACGTGCGCGTGGACTCGAGCGGCAGCGCGGCGGCGTCGTTCGGCCTGTCGAGCGAATAGTTCGGATCATTGGCTTCCGCCGTGTCCCGGTCACGCACGACGAGGTACGTGCCGTCGGCGTCGGTACCGGAGATCACGTAGCCCATGTGCTGGATGATGCCGCCGGCCGCGTACTCGGAGGTGACCTTCACGGTGATCGTCGAACCGGAAATCGAATATTCGTAGAGCGCGATCGCGTCCATATCATGGTCGGCGCCCTGCTCCACGTCCTCGAAGTTGACGCGGAACTTGCCGGACGAACCATCGGCAGCGATGTTGTCGACATAGAAATCGACGACCTGGTTGGTGGGCTGGAAAGAGCCATTTGGGTCGATGCCATAGCCATTGCCACCGACCGATTTTGCGAACGGCACGAGCGTGACCCGCTTGCCGCCGGGCACGGGGATCGAAATCTGCGGCAGAGGCGAAGCCAGGGCGACCGAGAACGTCTGCAACTTCTGCTCACCTGCAACAGTGTTCTGCAAGTCGGTCTGGTGACCGAAGTACGCGACGCTCGATGCGTAATAGCCGCCCTGTCGCGTCGGGCCCTCCGGCGAGAGACCACGGATATTGCCGAAACTGTTGACAGATTTCGGCTTCGGGCTGCCATCGGATATGCCGGCCGACTGCCCGATGAAGTAGTCACTCGTGACCCCGACTTCCTTGTTCCAGATGAAGTCCCCTTGAGTGGATGCATTGAAACCCGCGACGGCACCGTTGCCGGACCAGCCACTGTTCCAGTACGAGCCCGGGATCTTGTCGGTATCGAAGGAGGGATACACATCGCTGATGACCGTTTGGAACGGCTTCGCGCAACGCGGCGCGCCGCCGGCGGCGTACGGATTGTTCCAGGACGCCTTCTTCAGCCCCAGCGACGTTTCTTCGGCATCGGTGCCGGCGATGTAATCCGTCGTCGGAGCACCCTTGCCCGAGAAGTAGCGCAGGACTTCGTACATCATCTCGGCCGTCGGATTGCCCCACATCGAGCAGGCGCCGGAATCATCCGGATTGGTCGTGATGAAGCCGCAGGCGTATTCGTAATTGCTCGCGTTGAAACCCGTCACGCGGAAACGATCCATCGTGCTGATGATGCCGGGCGGGTCCTGGTTGTAGACGAACTGACCGGTGGCGGCGTTGATCTCGGATTTCACCGAACCGACTGCCTTGCGCAGCACGCCACCATCATGCGGCTTGCCGTACGAGCCGGACATGAGGCCGAACATCATCGAGTCGTCTTCGCCGTAGTCCTGGATCAGCCCCGTGGGCTTCCTGGACGTGCCATAGGTCGCGCAGTTCAACTCGAGCAGACCGGTTACGCACACCTGCACGCGCACGATATAGGCGGTGGGGTTGACATTGTCCTGACTCCCGCCGCCCGACAGCGTGTTGTCGATCTTCGCGCCCGCGACGGGCCGCTCCTTGCTCACCCATTCCCAGATGCGGTTCTGGCGGTTCTCGAGCACATGCAGCTTTGGCAGCGCCTTGCCGTTGATCGCGGCGTTGGTATTGCCCGTCTCATCCCCGTCATTCGCCGGAGTAGTGTTGGCGAACAGATGGTGTCGGTTCGCAGCAGGCTGCGCGAACGGGGTATACAGGGAGATGTCGTAGCCGTCGACTGCCGTGCTGGTGTATTCCTTGCCCCAGCTGTGCGCATCCTGCGGAGTGTAGGAGCGTTGCAGGACGGTGTCGGTGGCCGTGTCGGTCGAACGCAGGCCCCCGTACAGCACCTTGCGCAGCGCGTCGATACGGCTCGTGGTGACGTAGTTCAACCAGTCGCCGCTCCACTTGCCGCCGCTGCACTGCTTGTTGGCGGTGACGCTGGACGGTGTGAACACGCCACTCGCGTACGTGTAGCACTTGAGCGAATCGAAGTAGCCGAAGTACGTGATCTGCGCGGGCTTGTAGCGCGTGTCGAGCACGCCATCTTCATTGAGGTCGGACGCGTCGTTGTAGGCCTCGTAGTAGATGCGGTGATCGCGCCCCATGACGAGCATGTTCAGCGGCGCCATGTTGTCGTTGAGGAACAACGGCGTGTCCTTGATGGCCAGCGGACCCGCGAAGGCGCTGTAGCAGTTCGCCCCGGACAGTACGGCAACCCACAGCCCCGTAACGATGCTGGAACGAAGTGACTTGAATTGCGATGTCATGCTCATCTCCCTGTGCGCAGCCTCAGAAGGGGCGCGCGAACGTGCTCTGCAAAACGGTATTGGCGTTGCCGCTGGCACCGACCGAGCGTGCGGTGATCTGGAACACGGGGAAGTCGTCGCCCGGATCGTGACCCTTGTTGAGCTCGTTCGGCTTCAGGCCGACTTCCTCGATGACATAGCGCGGATCCACGGTGAAACCGGCAGGCGCGAAATCGATCGTGCCGGCGACGCCGTTCAACGTACC
>JBDSRN010000134.1:0-2170 GCA_039929265.1 Steroidobacteraceae bacterium
AAATGCGCGCTGCCGCGCTGCAGGCGCGTAATGGCAGCCGCGTCGCCCTCGACGTAGCTGCCGCCAAGCCACCCCGTGACCTCGTACATGCCTTGCCTGTAGCGCATCTTCCAATCCACACCGCCGGTCACGGCGCTCTTGGGCAGCAACTGCAGCAATCCGCCCCGCTCATCGAGCGATCGGTTCAGGTTCGTGAGTGACAAGCCGAAGTTGGACTGCTGCTTCCCGAATTCCTGCTGCAGCCGCAGCACGCCGAAAGCGCTCGGCGGCTCGACCGCTGTACGCCCGGTGGAATCGTTCGCGATGTCGAAGGTGCGCGCAAACTCGCGCGGCGTGACGGCAGCGAGTGCGCCGACCGATAATCCCGACTTGAGCCGACCAGTCACTTTTGCCGCAGTGGTAATGGTTGTATTCGTCGGGACATCCACGAAATCGCCGCGCGCGCTCCCGCGCGGCGATGCGCCGATGCGACGACTGTAGAACCACGTCGGCCGCCCGATGAAACTCTGTCCGCGCCCGGTGAGCAACTCATTCCCTTCGATGAAGAACGGACGACGCTCCTCGAATACGGCCTCGAACGCGGTAAGATTCACGATTGCCGGGTCGGCCTCTACCTGCCCGAAATCCGGATTGATCGTCGCATCGAGCGTGAGATTGGGGCCGAGCCCCACCTTGAGGTCACCGCCGGCGCGTGCGCCGAAACGTTCGAGAAATGGATTGAGCTTGTTCTCGTTCGCGCGATAGGTGAGATCCGTGGCAATGTACGGAAGCAGTTCGATACGTCGTGCCGGCGGAATGCCCTGAATTCCCTCCAGTCGCCCAAAGCGCGACGAGTAGCCGGCGGTCGACACCGGAATGAGCGTCCACTGCACGCGCTCCGCGATGTCGGCAATGTTGCGCGTGATCTGCATGCCCCACGTTTGCTCGGCGGCCACGTTGAAACGCAACTGTGAGAACGGAATGCGCATCTCGGCGGTCCATCCTTCGGCATCCACGCGTGTACGCGCACCCCAGATCGGGTCGAACTGCGGCTCGCGACCGCTGTCCTCGCTGTCCTGCGAGTGATACGCGTCGCCTCGCACGCCGCCGGACGACACCGAGAAGCTGTACGCCGTGCGACGATCGTAGTACGTGTCGAACGACACGATGAGCGTCTCGGCGTCGCTGTCGCCATCGCGCCGCGTGATGGACGTGCGGATCGCACTTGGATCCTTGCGGTGCATGCGCGCACCTACATACAGCGCGTCGTTGTCATAGAGAATGCGCACTTCGGTCTGCACGCTCGGCAGCGCACCTTCCACGGGAATCTTCTGCTCGAAGTCGCTGATAACCCGAGCACCGGCCCATGCCGCGTCATCGAGCGCACCGTCAATGCGAGGGGCACCACCATTGATGCGAATTGCATTCGCGATCTTGGGTGGCGCGGGTGCACGGTCTTGAGCACCGATACTGGAGACTGCGAGTAACGGAACGAGGACGCACGTGGCACACACGAGACGACGATCAAGACGACGAGATGAGCGCAAGGAGCTTTTCCGCTGCGGTGAGAGGGGCTGGCCGAGACAGCCATGTAGAGTGTCCCATGCTTCGTCCTGGCACAACTCGCCTGGTTCTACTCGCGCATGGCAGGGACCGTGTCGCGCTATCTCGGTCGCACAGTCGGCGAGAAGCCGATGCCGTCGGACCAGGTGGCAGTCGGCGTGTACGCGGTAATCGTACCGGCCAACACTGACTCGCCGACGACGAAGTGTCTCAACGAATCCTTCCCTGCGCGAGTGTGCCGCAGACAGCAAGGCGGGCACTGGTGACGTCGCCTCGACCCCTGCGATCAGGCCACGACCATCACCAGCGCAAAGCCGTCGTACCCCTTGCTTCCCACGGTTTGGACCGCCGTCGCGCTGACACGCGGTTCCGAAGACAGCATGCTATTGAAGCGGCGCACACCCTGAACGCGAGGGTCGGTACTCGCCGCATCGGCCACTGCGCCCTCTCGAATGACGTTGTCTACCACGATCGCGGTACCAGGGCGCGCGAGACGCAATGCCCAGGTGAAGTACTCCGGAATACTCTCCTTGTCGGCGTCGATGAAGATGAAATCGAACGGCGCGACGTCGACCAATTCCGGGAGCGTATCAATGGCACGGCCGACGCGGATTTCGACTGCTTCAGT
>JBDSRN010000135.1:0-6894 GCA_039929265.1 Steroidobacteraceae bacterium
GATCGAGCGCACGCGGATGTTCTCGGACACACCGGGAATTCCCGGCTTCAACGCGCAAATGCCGCGGATGATGAGATCAATCGACACGCCCGCGCAGCTCGCGGCATACAGCGCCTCGATCACCTGCGGATCGACCAGCGAATTCATCTTGGCGATCACGCGCGCGGTGCGACCTTCGCGTACGTGCCGCGATTCCCTTGTGAGCATCGCGATGATAGAGGCATGCAGCCCGAACGGGGATTGCAGCAGCCGGCGCAGGCGTGGGGTCTGCGTGAGGCTCGTGAGCTGCAGGAACAGCTCGTGCACGTCCGCGCCGATGTCCTCGTGGCAAGTGAACATGCTGTAGTCGGTATACGCGCGCGCCGTGCGCGGATGGTAGTTGCCGGTGCCGAGATGACAGTAACGACGAATGCCTTCGGGCTCGCGTCGCACGATCAGCGCGAGCTTCGCGTGCGTCTTGTAACCCACTACGCCGTACATCACGTGCACGCCCGCTTCCTGCAGGCGGTTCGACAGCTCGATGTTCGCCTCCTCGTCGAAGCGCGCACGCAGCTCGATGATGACGGTGACGTCCTTGCCCGCATGCGCGGCGCTGACGAGCGCATCGACAATGGGCGAGTCGGCGCCGGTGCGATACAACGTCTGCTTGATTGCGAGCACCAACGGATCCGAAGCGGCCTGCCGCAGCAGGTCCATCACGGGCGCGAAGCTCTGGAAAGGGTGATGCAGCAGCAGGTCCTGCTGCTTGATGCACGCGAACAGATCGGTGGTACCCATGAGTCGGCGCGGCAGGCCCGGTGTGAGCGGCGGGAATTTCAGCTCCGGACGTTGTGCCACATCGTAAATCGCTGAGAGCCGATTGAGGTTCACCGGCCCCGGGACCTGATACCAGTCCGAAGCGTGCAGCGCGAAATGCTTCAGCAGGAACGAGCTCACCTCGGCGGGACAATCGTGCGCGGTCTCGAGTCGCACGGCCGCGCCGTAGCGCCGGTGCGCGAGCTCGCCTTCGAGTGCGCGGCGGAGGTCGTCGACTTCTTCGTCGTCGACGAACAGGTCGCTGTTGCGCGTGACTCGGAACTGGTAGCAGCCGAGGACCTGGATGCCGGAGAACAGTCGCGCGACGAAGGCCTGCACGATGCTCGACAGCAGCACGAAGCCTCCGCCCATCAGTGATTCGGGCAGCGGCACCACGCGCGGCAACGAGCGCGGCGCCTGCACTACGGCAAGTTCGCTGTCGCGTCCGAACGCATCCTTGCCCGAGAGCTGCACGATGAAGTTGAGGCTCTTGTTCTGGATGCGGGGGAATGGTCGCGCCGGATCGAGACCGAGCGGGCTGAGTACCGGTTCGACTTCACGCTGGAAATATCCTTCGAGCCAGGTGCTCACCGCCGGTGTCCATTGCGACTGGGCGAGGAGCTGGATGTCGTTACGGCGCAGCGCGGGCAGCAGCACGTCGTTGAGGCAGACGTACTGCTCGCGCACCAAGGCACTGGCGCGCAGATGGATGGCATTCAACTGTCCGGCGATCGGTAGCGCATCGGGACCGTTCTGCGGCGAGCCGAGTTCCTGCAGTTGCTTGAGACCCGCAACGCGGATCTCGAAGAACTCATCAAGGTTGTTGGACGAGATGCACAGGAAGCGCAGGCGCTCGAGCAGCGGAATTGATTCGTCGAGGCTCTGCGCGAGCACGCGCTGATTGAACTCGAGGAACGAGAGTTCCCGATTGATGAAATTCTGCGGCGCCTTGAGATCCGTCTGGTCCATTGCCGTCATTCTAGGCGGGAGCAGGGCGCGGCGCGGTTACAGATGCGTGACAGCACCCGCGTAAACTGCACCGAGAACGCGCAACCCCGCCGCCCCCGTGACCTCGGGAATGTTGCCCGGCCTGCGCGCGAGGGTCAGATGCGCCAGCAGCGCGAAACCCGCCCCTTCCACGTGTTCGGGAGCGATGCCCGCAATCGCGGTGCTCGCCACGGTGGCGCCGGGCAGCGCAATGCCAAGGCGCTTCATCAGCTCGGGATTGAAGGCGCCGCCGCCGCAGATGAACACCCGTTTCGCTCCGGCCGCGGACAGTTCGCGCGCGATGCTGGTGGCGGTGAGCTCGCACAGCGTCGCCTGCACGTCGGCCGATGAAACACTCACGCCGTGCAGCTTCGCATCGAGCCAGGCGAGATTGAACAGCTCGCGTCCCGTGCTCTTAGGCGCGGGCAGCGCGAAGTAGGTTTCCTGCAGCAGCTTCTGCAACAGCGCGTCGTGCACCTTGCCGCTCGCGCTGAAGCATCCGTCGCGATCGAATGGTTCACCGCGATTGCGTAGTATCCAGCTGTCCATCAGGCAATTGCCCGGACCGGTGTCGTAGCCGCGCACGCCGCCATCCGCAGCGAGCAAAGTGATGTTGCCGATGCCGCCGATGTTCACGACGGCGCGCGATTCACCCGCGCAGGCGAATGCCTCGCGATGGAAGATCGGCATCAGCGGCGCCGCCTCGCCACCGGCGGCGAGATCGCGGCGACGGAAGTCCGCAACCACATCGACCCCCACTCGCTCTGCGATCACGTTCGGATCGCCGATCTGCATAGTGAAGCGGGTCGGGCTGCGCGGCCGGTGCAGCACCGTCTGGCCGTGACTGCCGATAGCGCGAACCTCGCGCGCCGCAACGCCCGTCTCCTGCAACAGGCCCAGCGCGCAGCGCGCGAACGCCTCGCCGATCTCCACGTCCAGCGAGCCCAACAAATCGAGATTCGCGGAGCCGGGATACTCGACGGCGCCGCGCAGCTTGTTGAGGATCGCGGCAGGATAATCCTCGTGTCGCGCGCCACGCACTTTCATTGCTGCGCCAGCGATCTCGAGCAGCACGGCATCTACGCCGTCCATGCTCGTGCCCGACATCATTCCGATATAGAGCGCCATTCAGCGTGCAACGACTGCGGGCGGATTCGCCGCAGGCGTCGCCGGCTGCAGTGCGGCGAGCAACGGCGCGGTCTGGCGCCGGAAGTCGGTGCGCAGCGCCTCGTCGAGCGGTTTCGGGTCGGGCAGGCTCACGGTCTGCGGATTGCGGAACACACCATTCACCCGGTATTCGTAATGCAGGTGCGGGCCCGTTGCGAGTCCGCTCATGCCGACATACGCAACCACCTCGCCCTGGTCAACGTGATTGCCACTGCTCAATCCCTTCGCGAATCGCGACAGGTGGCCATACACCGTGACGACGCCATTCGCGTGCGAGAGCTCGAGCACGTTGCCGTAGCCGCCTTTCTGGCCGCGGAACAGCACGCGACCATTGCCGGCAGCGCGCACCGGTGTGCCGGTCGGCGCGGCGTAATCCACGCCCCTGTGTGCGCGGATCTTGTTGAGGATCGGATGACGTCGCGACAGGTTGAAACGCGAACTGATACGCGAGAACTCCAGCGGCGCGCGCAGGAATGCCTTGCGCAGGCTGCGGCCATCGGCGGTGTAGTAACGCGCGATGCCATCGGGTGCGGTGTAGCGCACTGCGTGATACTCGCGTCCCTGGTTGACGAAACGCGCAGCGATGATCGCGCCGTCGCCGACGTACTCGCCGTCCTGGCTGAGCTTGTCGTAGGTCACCGTAAATTCATCCCCGGACTGGATGTCGAGCACAAAGTCGATGTCCCAGCCGAACAGGTCGGCGAGCTTCAGTGCGGTCTGGTCGCGCAGGCCCGCCTGCGAGGCGGCCTCAAACAGCGAGCTGGTGATCACGCCGCGCGTGGTACGAGTCTCGTGCTCGAGCGGATTTTCTTCGACCTCGGCGCGAAAGCCGTTGTTGTCACGATGCACGACCAGCGTCTCGCTGGGCGAAAGCTTGCGCACCAGTGCCATGAGTGCGCCGTCACGATGCGCGAGCGTGAGGGCTTCACCGGGATGCAGGCGATCGAGCATCGCCTTGAGACCAGCGAGGCTGCGCAGATCCGCGAGATCGGCGAGCGAGAGTTCGAGGCGACGGAAGATCTGATCCAGCGTGTCGTTGCGGCGGACGATGACTTCGACGCTCGACCAGCCGAACTGCGCCTGCTGCGCGGCGACCACCGCCTGCAGCGTCGTATCGGTCGGGACGGGCGGCGGCTGCATTCCCGGCTGCATCGAATCGAGCGAGACGCGCGCGATCGGCGACTCGCGTTCGGCGCCCTTGTTGCCGATACCGGTCCACGCCACCAGTGCGCAGCACAGCAACTGCACCAGTCTGACGTGTGCGCCGTGCACGTGCGGGGCTGGAGTGGCGAACAACATGCCTTGGACCGTAACCGACGCCCCAATTCGGGTCAACGTAGCGGATCACACACGGCATCCTGATAGAGTTGCGCCCCATGTCCCAGGAACCGCTCGATCCGGCGCTCGCCACCCAGCTCGCAGAGTTGCACCGCGGTGCGCATGAAATCCTTACAGAACCCGATCTGATCAAGAAGCTGCGGCGCGGCAAGCCGCTGCACGTGAAAGCCGGCTTCGATCCCACCGCACCCGACCTGCATCTAGGCCACACCGTGCTCATCAACAAGATGCGCCAGTTCCAGGTGTTCGGCCACGACGTTACCTTTCTCATCGGCGATTTCACCAGCCTCATCGGCGATCCGACGGGACGCAACGTCACGCGACCGCGACTGACGCGCGATGAGATCGCGCAAAACGCGAAGACCTACGAGCGCCAGATCTTCAAGATCCTCGACAGCGCGAAGACAAAGATCGATTTCAACTCGCGCTGGCTCGGCGTCCTGAGCGCCGCGGACCTGGTCGATATAGCGTCGAAGCAGACCGTCGCACGGATGCTCGAGCGTGATGACTTCAGCAAACGCTTCAAGGGCAATCAGCCGATCGCCATTCACGAGTTCCTGTATCCGCTGGCGCAGGGCTACGATTCCGTCGCGATGCGCGCCGATGTAGAGCTGGGTGGCACGGACCAGAAGTTCAATCTGCTCGTCGGTCGCCAGCTGCAGGAACACTACGGACAAGAGCCGCAGGTGGTGCTCACCGTACCGCTGCTGGAGGGCACCGACGGCGTGAACAAGATGTCCAAGTCACTCGGCAACTACATCGCGATCGACGAAGAGGCCGACACGATGTTCGGCAAGATCATGTCGATCTCCGACACGCTGATGTGGCGCTACTTCGAGCTGCTCAGCTTCCGGCCGCTGGGGGAGGTGGCCGGACTGCGCAAGTCGATCGAGGAAGGCCGCAACCCGCGTGACGTGAAGTTCGAACTCGCGCGCGAGATCGTGCATCGCTTCCACGACGCAGCCGCCGCCGAACGCGCGCAGCAGAATTTCGTGGCGCGCCACAGCCGCAAGGAGTTGCCGGACGATCTGCCCGAGACGGTGATCTACGTGGAGGCGGATGCGGCAGGCGTGTCCCTGAGCGCGGCGCTCGCGACGCACACCGCGCTGGTTGCCAGTGGCGGTGAGGCGCGTCGCAAGCTAACCGAGGGCGCAGTGCGCATCGACGGCGAGAAGGTCAGCGATGCGCAGACGCAGCTGCCAGTCGGCGCGACGCACATCCTGCAGGTGGGGCCGCGGCGCTTCGCGCGCGTCAGGATCGCTCGCAAGAGCTAGTGCGCGAACAGCGCGCGACCGACATCCGCGACGTCTTCCAGATCCAGCAGCATTTCCGCTAGCCATCGATGCGTGCCGATGACAGCGTCGCCGCGCTGTATTCGCAACAATCCTTGAACTTTGCTACCAGCTGGAGTTCGGTCGGCGGGTTCTCCGGATCGCCGCACGCATTGACCTCGCGTCCATCGCGCAAGCGCAGCGTGGTGGTCCCGTCGGAACCACGCTGGCGATCTGCCTCGAGCGTGAACGGCAGGCTGAACTTCGCCTGGATCGCACCCTGCGGGCGCATTTCTGCTCGCGCGGCTCGCACACCGTCTGCTGCAGCGGTCCGCCGATGAGGCGGGCTTCGACCACATCGTCCGCGCCGATGTAGTGCAGCTGAGCTGCAGCGCGCCATCCCCCGTAGGCGTGTGTGGCACGGCAATTGGGCCACAACTTGAAGCTCACGCGCTCGCGCTCGAAGCGCGTGGCGAGCTCCGCGAGCGTGGTATCGGCATCGAGCTCGCTGCGAGCTGTGACGGGCTGCCACGTCGCGCGCGGCCGAGGGCGTTCATGCTGCAAGGCAACGGCCACGCCCCGTCGCCATCCTCTGAGTCCTTCTTCACCGGCTTCCTCAAAGCGCTAGGCAGCCTCAGTTTCGGCATTTACCTCCGGCACCGAGCTGCTGGCGATCTGCGCGGGCAGCGTTGTGCTGCCGCACGCATGGCTGTTCAACAAGCTAAACGAGCGGGCCTGCAGATGTTGCTGGAACATTCTCATATGGGTAAGTGCGCACCACCCGGGGGAGCCGAGCCAGTCATTGCTGGCGATCCGTCGTACGCGGAATAGGCTAGAAAACCTGCTGATTTCACAGGAATTTTCGCGCGGGAAAATCACACCGCCGATGCCGATTGACAGCACGCTGAGCACCGCTATACTGCGCGCCCTCCCAGAGGCTACCCGAGTCGCGAAACGCGATAATGGTCGGCAGAAGGGCGGTGTTGACGGAACTTGGCCAATGGCTATACTTCCGCCCCCCGCAACCCCGCCGTCCAGGCAGGTGTGCAGGGAAAATCTTCGGTCCACAGCGGTCGAAGAGCTGTTTAAAAATATGGCAGGTAATTTGTGTGGGGACTCGCGTCGATGCGTCTTTGATGCAGATGACCGAGTGACCAAAAGTCCAGCAATGGGTCTTTGAATCGCTCTTTTTGTTTGAAAGCTCAAAACCTTCAAGTGAAGAGTTTGATCCTGGCTCAGATTGAACGCTGGCGGCGTGCTTAACACATGCAAGTCGAGCGGTAACAGGTGTAGCAATACATGCTGACGAGCGGCGAACGGGTGAGTAATGCTTCGG
>JBDSRN010000136.1:0-17633 GCA_039929265.1 Steroidobacteraceae bacterium
GAGGGCCGGACGCTGAACACTCGACGTATCGCACGCTCGATGTCTAATGCACAGCTTTCCCACACGAGATCTGCCTGATGGCCAGTACCAATGTTTCCGGCCTCGCCCTTGGCGTCAATATCGATCACGTCGCCACCGTGCGGCAGGCGCGGCGCGGACGTCATCCGGACCCGGTACACGCCGCCCTCGCAGCGGAGCAAGCAGGTGCCGACAGCATCACCCTGCATCTGCGCGAGGACCGACGCCACATCCAGGACCGCGATCCGTTCGCCCTCAAGGAGCTGCTCCAGACGCGCATGAATCTCGAGCTCGCGGTCACCAGCGAGATGATCGAGATCGCGCGCCGGCTCGCACCGCAGGACTGTTGCCTCGTGCCCGAGAAGCGCACCGAAGTGACCACCGAAGGCGGGCTCGATGTACTGGCGCAGCGCGAATCGGTGCGCGAAGCATCACAACTGCTCGCCGCCGCTGGTATTCGTGTCGCGCTTTTCATCGATCCGGATCCGCGCCAGGTCGAGGCAGCGGCCCAGGCCGCGGTACCCGTCATCGAGCTGCATACCGGCACATATGCCGATGCCACGGGGCAGCAGCAGGCTTTGGAGCTCGAGCGACTGCGCACCGCTGCGCGCATTGCCTCCAGTCTCGGTCTCGAAGTGCATGCGGGTCACGGGCTGAACTATCACAACGTACAGCCGGTCGCCGCCATTCGCGAGATCGTCGAGCTCAACATCGGCCACTCCATCATCGCGCGTGCGCTGTTTTCGGGATTGCCCGCAGCCGTGCGCGAGATGAAGGCGCTGATGCTGGCGGCGCGATGATCTTCGGCATCGGCATCGACGTGCTCGAAGCCAAGCGCATTCAAGGCACCTTCGACCGCTTCGGTGATCGGTTCGCCGAGCGGCTCCTGATGCCGGCGGAGAAGCTGCAGCTCAAGAAGACCAAACGTCCGCTGCGCTTCCTCGCGATGCGCTTCGCCGCCAAGGAAGCGATCGTGAAGGCGATGGGCACGGGCTTCGCACATGGAATGTGGATACGCGACGTGGGGGTAGTGCAGAACGCGTGGGGCAAACCGGAAGTGGTGTACTCGCCGCGCGGCGACAAGCTGCGACGCAAGCTCGGTGTGGGTGACGGGCACGTCACGCTCACCGACGAGGCAGGGCTGATCGTTGCCGTGGCCGTGCTGATGAAAGCAGGACCCGCGAGGCGAAAGCCTGCGAAACGGAAGCCGGCGGCCAGGAAGAAATGAACCATCTCGTGTTCGACATCGAAACGATTCCGGATGTGGACCTCGGTCGACGTGTGCATGGCTTGCAGGGGCTCGTGGATGCCGATGTGGCCAAGGCCATGTTCACACTGCGACGCCAGGAGAACGGCAGCGAGTTCCTGGCGCACGAGCAGCATCGCGTCGTGGCGATCTCGTGCGTACTGCGCACTCGCGATAGTCTCAAGATCTGGAGCCTCGGCGACCCGGATGCCGCGGAGTCCGAGCTGCTCGCGCGGTTCTTCGAAGGTCTCGAGCGTTATGTTCCCGTACTCATTTCCTGGAACGGTGGCGGTTTCGACCTTCCGGTGTTGCAGTATCGCGCGCTAAAGGCGGGCATTGCCGCGCCGAAATACTGGGAGACGGGTGAGGAAGACACCGCGTTCCGCTTCAATAATTATCTGTCGCGCTTCCACTGGCGCCACATCGATCTGATGGATGTGCTGTCCGGTTTCCAGGCGCGGGCGCGTGCCTCGTTGGCGGACGTTGCAGCGCTGCTGGATCTGCCCGGCAAGCTGGGGTTCTCCGGAGCAAAAGTGTGGGACACCTGGCTCGCTGGCGACATCCTCGCAATTCGCCGATATTGCGAGACCGATGTCCTCAACACCTGGCTCGTCTTCCTGCGTTTCGAGCTGATGCGCGCGAACCTCACTCCTGAGCAATACAACGAAGAAGTGGATCGAGTCCGGACATTATTGGGCCAATCCGCCGAGCCGCATATGCAGGAATTCCTGCGCGAGTGGGACGTGCTGCGTTGACGCAGCGTCGAAGGCGCGCGCCGAGCCTCGAGCAAACAGGAATCGTCGCGTCCCTCAATACCGATGGCTTTGGCGTCATCCGCGACGGCAAGGCGGCGTTCATCGCCGGAGCACTGCCGGGCGAGCAGATCCGTTACCAGCGGATGCGCCAGCACAGCAAGTACGACGAGGCGCAGCTGCTGGAAGTGTTGCAGCCGGCCGCGGAGCGCGTCGTACCCGGCTGCCGTTTCTTCGGTGTGTGCGGCGGCTGCGCCCTGCAGCACATGGATCCTGTCGCGCAACTGGCGGCGAAGCAGGTCGAGTTGCAGGAAGCGCTCAGGCGCATCGGTCAGGTCGAGCCGGCGCAATGGCTCGCGCCGTTGCAGGGGCCCGTGTGGCACTACCGGCGCCGCGCGCGACTCGGTGCGAAGTACGTGCGCGCACGCGAGCGTGTGCTGGTGGGATTCCGCGAGCGTCTTTCGGGCCTCGTCGCGGCGATCGATTCGTGCGAGGTGCTGGCGCAACCGGTGGGCGATCTGCTGGCGCCACTGGGCGCGATGCTCACCACGCTGTCGATCCGCGACCGTGTGCCGCAGATCGAGGTGGCCATTGGCGACAACCAGACCGGCCTCGTGGTGCGCGTGCTCGATCCGCCGTCCGAACAGGATCTGCAGACTCTCGTCGAGTTCGAGCGCACGTACGGTTTGCGGCTGTTCCTGCAGCCGGGCAATGCAGAAAGCGTCGTGCCGCTCAGTCCCGGTGACCCATCGCTGAGCTATCGACTGCCGCAGTGGGATCTGACGCTGCAGTTCCGGCCGACGGATTTCATCCAGATCAATCCTGCGATCAATCGCACGCTGATCGCAAAGGTCATCGACCAGCTCCAGCTCGATGGCCAGTCGCAGGTGCTGGACCTGTTCTGCGGCCTCGGCAACTTCACGCTACCCATCGCGCGTCACGCGGCGAATATCACCGGTGTGGAAGGGGATGCTGGCCTCGTGCAACGCGGTCGCGACAATGCGACCGCCAATGGACTGGCGAACGTCGAGTTCAATGTGGCCGACCTCAGCAAGCTTGAGCTGAACGCGTCGATGCAGGCGCAATGGCAGAAAAGCCGCTACAGTCACGTTCTGCTGGATCCGCCACGCACCGGGGCGCGCGAAATCCTGCCACTGGTGGCGCAGGTGCGGCCGCGGCGAGTGGTGTATGTGTCCTGTCATCCAGGGAGTCTGGCGCGCGATGTGGGTATTCTGGTGAACGAGCTGGGTTTCAGGCTCGAAGCCGCAGGGGCAATCGACATGTTTCCGCACACCACGCACGTCGAGTCCATTGCCGTGCTGAGCGCGATTACATGACGCTTGGTCCGCTGATGGTTGATGTCGCCGGGCTGCAGCTCGCGCCGGAAGATCGCGAGGTGCTGCAGCATCCGCTGGTCGGCAGCGTCATCCTGTTCACGCGCAACTTCGCCGATGTCGAGCAGCTGACCGCGCTCGTCGCCGAGCTGCGTGCCGTGCGCAATCCGCCGCTGCTGATCAGTGTGGATCACGAAGGCGGCAGGGTGCAGCGCTTTCGCAAGGGATTTTCGGTATTACCGCCGGCGCGGCGCATCGGCCACGAGTTCGACATGAGCCCGAAGCAGGGCCTGGCGATGGCGCGTGGTATCGGCTGGCTCATGGCCGCGGAACTGCGCGCGATCGGGATCGACTTTTCTTTCGCGCCCTGCGTCGACCTGGACTACGGCCTGAGCGAGATCATCGGCGACCGCGCCTTCCATTCGAAGCCCGAGCCCGTCGGCCAGCTCGCCACCTCGTACATGCTGGGCATGCGCGAGGCCGGCATGCCGGCGACTGCGAAGCATTTTCCCGGCCATGGTGGCGTGGTCGCGGACTCGCATCTCGCGTTGCCCGTGGACCGGCGCTCGCTGTCGGATCTCGCCGATGACATTGCTCCGTACCGACGACTCATCGCGAACGATCTACCCGCCGCAATGATGGCGCACGTCCTGTTTCCTGAAGTGGATTCGGTGCCGGCGAGCTTCTCGGCGCGCTTCGTTGGCGACCTCCTGCGCGGTTCGCTTGGCTTCAAGGGCGTAGTGTTCGCTGACGATCTGTCGATGGAGGGCGCCGTTGCCATCGGTGGGGTTGTCGAACGCGCGGAAGCGGCGTTGGACGCGGGTTGCGATATCCTGCCAGTCTGCAACGACAGGGCCAGCGTGGTGGCGGTACTCGACGGGCTGCGGCATGTGCCAGGCCCGGCCAGCCAGCTGCGCAACGTCCGGATGCGGGGGCGAGATGGGATGGCGCGCACGGAACTCCTGGCTTCGCAGCCCTATCGTGACTGTCGCGAGTGGCTGGCGCGCTGCGCCATGCCTGCTGAACTGATATTGGACCAGGGTTAAGCATGCGTGAATGGCCTGGAACCTTCCTGCGCGACGTCATCGACGCCGCGCCCGAAGGTATCGTCATCTGCGACGCGCTCGCCGACGATCAACCCGTCCTGTACGTGAACGCCGCCTTCGAGCAGCTCAGCGGCTATACCGCCGCCGAATTGATTGGCACGAATCTGCGTGTGCTGCAGGGCTCGGATCGTGAGCAGGAAGGACGCAGTCGCGTACGCGATGCGATCAAGAGCGGCGAATCCAGCCGGGTTCTGCTGCGCAACCAACGCAAGGATGGCAGCACCTTCTGGAACGAACTGATGCTGCAGCCGATGCGCGATGCGCAGGGCACGCTCACCCATTGGGTCGGCTATCACCGCGATGCCGGCGAGCGCATGAAGGCGGCCGATCGTGCGACGATCGGTCTGCCGACCTGGCTGCGTGAGGACCGTCTCACCGGTTTGTCGTCACGCGCGTATTTCGAGGAACTCCTGAGTCGTGACTGGGCGCTCGCGCGCCGCGAGGATCGCCCGCTCACGATGATCTTGTTCGACATCGATGGTCTGGGTGCCTACAACGAAACCTTCGGCCGCAGCGGTGGCGATGCGTGCATCCGGCGCGTCGCACGTGTCATCGGTGGCTCGTTCCGGCGCGGCTCGGATCTGGTGGGGCGCTGGGACGGTGGCTGTGTGGCAGCGCTCGTGCGCGACTCGGAGCACAAGCCCGTGCTCGATTTCGCGACGATGATCTGCCAGCGGGTGTTCGACATGCACATCCATCATCCGAAATCGGCCACGCAGAAATTCGTCACGGTGAGCGCGGGGGTTGCGAGTTTGCTGCCGGATCGTGATGCGAGTTCGCTCGAAGCGCTGGCGCGCGGGGCGCAGGCGGCGCTGCTGCGCGCGAAGCAGGGTGGGGGTGGCCTTACGCTCGCCGCAGACGCGAGCGACCTCGCGCCCGGCTAGTTTGGTGCCGGTGCCGCCGTGCCGCCAGGGCTCACCATCGCGATCACGCCGTACACCGGATGATCGAAGTAATTGCGTTCGTTGAATTTCACGCGACGCATCTCCGCCAGCGTATATGTGCCGGCATTGCCCGCGACCGTAAGGTTGAGGCCCAGATGCAGGAGCTCCCCGCGCTCGAGGTAGATGGCACCGCCGATCCCGCTGGTGTCCAGTCCGAGTTGAGCGGCGGATAGCCCATTACGGGACCCCCATGCATTTGCCGTTTGCGTCCATGCGATGTGCGCAACAGTGCGCCACGCGCCGCTGGAGTTGAGGCGTGCCTCGGTATCGTTCATGCGGAAGCGGGTCGCCGGCAGTTTCTGGCCGATGCGCACATTGGTCGGCCCGGGCACGCCGGTGGCGCTGTCCGAGTCGCCGCTGTGGCTGCGGCTGCTCTGCGCGGTGAGATCTTCGCTGCTCGCAGGATTGGCGGTGCTGCGGAAGATCAGCAATTCGATCGTGTAGTAGGCCGGGCCCCTGGCCGCGGCGGCCGCCGCAGGCTGTTGGGCGTGCGCCAGCATACCGGGAAGGGTGATGCCCAGAACGGCGGCGGCGATGAGTCCTGCAATGCGCGGCATGGGGGCATTGTAGCCGGGTGCACGGTCCGTCACTGCGTCACCTTGCCAGTCAGCCGTCGCAACAGGGCCGAGGCGAATTCGAACCGTAACTGCTCTGTCGCGCCGCGGGCCACGCGCAGTTTCAGCGGACCTTCGAGCCGATATTCGCGACCGTTGGTCTGGATCAGCTCGATGATGCGGCCCGGATCGATCTGGTTGCGTTCCTCGAATACGACGTAGCTCGCCTGCGCGCCGATGTCGAGGCGGCGGATGCCCACCGCGCGCGCCGTCTTGGTCAGGCGCGCGACTCGCAGCAAGGCCTGCGCTGGGTCGGGCAACGGACCGAAGCGATCGACAAGCTCTGTAGTGAGGTCATCCAGCGCCGCACCGTCCGCGGCAGCGGCGATGCGCTTGTACAGTGACAGGCGCACGTGCACGTCATCGATGTAGGTGGCAGGCAGCATCGCGGGCAGATGCAGATCCACTTCCGTCGCGGCGACCATCGGCCGGTCGAAGTCAGGTTCCTTGCCCGCCTTCAGGGCTTCGACCGCGCGCTCGAGCATGTCGAGATACAACGAGAGCCCAACCTCCGTGAGCTCGCCGCTCTGCGACTCACCCAAAAACTCGCCCGCGCCGCGTATCTCGAGATCG
Organism: Steroidobacteraceae bacterium; assembly: GCA_039929265.1. Classification (GTDB taxonomy): domain Bacteria; phylum Pseudomonadota; class Gammaproteobacteria; order Steroidobacterales; family Steroidobacteraceae; genus ZC4RG30. The sequence goes on from JBDSRN010000136.1 coordinate 6,588, forward strand.
TGTGTCGCAAGCACGAAGCCGGCGCCCAGTTCTTCGAGCGCTTCGATCGCCTCGAGGCGCTTGGCGGCATCGCCGCTCAAGGCCCGCCGCGACGGAATGATGAGATACGCGTAGGCGCGATGATGCGAACGACCTACGCGTCCACGCAGCTGATGCAGCTGCGCGAGCCCGAGTCGATCGGCGCGATTGATCATGATTGTGTTGGCTGTCGGGACATCGATGCCCGATTCGATGATCGTCGTGCACAGCAGCAGATTGAAACGCCGATGGTAGAAATCGACCATCAGCTGCTCGAGATCGCGCTCGCGCATCTGCCCATGGCCGACGCGTACGATCGCCTCGGGTACGAGTGATGCGAGATCAGCGGCCATCCTTTCGATGGTCTCGATCTCGTTGTGCACGAAATAGATCTGGCCACCGCGACGCAACTCGCGCAGGCAGGCCTCGCGGATCGCAGCAGGCTGCCACTCGGTGACGAAGGTCTTGATCGCGAGCCGGGATGGCGGCGGCGTAGTGATGAGGGACAACTCGCGCAGCCCGCCGAGCGCCATGTTGAGCGTGCGCGGAATAGGCGTTGCGGTTAGCGTGAGCACGTGCACTTCAGCGCGCAGCGCCTTGAGCCGCTCCTTGTCGCGCACGCCGAAACGATGTTCCTCGTCGACGATTATCAGGCCGAGGTTCTTGAATTTCGCATCCGCGTGCAGCAGCCGATGTGTGGCAACCACGATGTCAACGGTGCCAGCTTCGATGCCTTCGAGCACGGCCCTGCTCTCCTTGCCGCCCCGGAAACGCGACAGTGATTCCACGCGCACCGGCCAGTTGGCGAAGCGGTCGCGGAACGTGGTGACATGCTGCTCGGCGAGCAGCGTCGTCGGCACCAGCACCACCACCTGTTTGTCGGACTGCACGGCGACGAACGCCGCACGCATCGCGACCTCGGTCTTGCCGAAGCCGACGTCACCGCACACGATCCGGTCCATCGGTCGCTCGCTGGCGAGATCGATGATGACCTTGTCGATGGCCTCGGCCTGATCCGCGGTCTCCTCGAACGCGAACCCGCTGGCGAACGCCTGGTAGTCGGCTTCGGGCACCGACATCTTCAGTGCCTTGCGCGCCTGACGCCGTGCGTAGAGGTCGAGCAGTTCCGCTGCCACGTCGCGGATCTGTTCGGTTGCACGCTTGCGCGCCTTTGCCCATTGATCCGTGCCGAGCTTGTGCAGCGGCGCGGATTCCGGCGCGGCCCCGGTGTAGCGGCTGATCAGATGCAGCGCGTGCACCGGCACGTAGATGCGATCGCCGCCCTGGTACTCGAGCACCAGGAACTCGCCGCTCTGTCCCGCCGCCTGCATGACCTGCAGGCCGACGTAGCGACCCACGCCGTATTCCTCGTGCACCACGGGCGCGCCGGCATCCAGATCCTGCAGGTCGCGCAGGATCGCGTCGGGATCGGTATTGCTGCGGCGACGGCGTCGTTCCTGGCGCGCGCGCTGGCCAAACAGCTGCGCATCGGCGAGCACGGTGATCTGTGGATCGAGCAGCGCGAGGCCGGCGACGTCCGGTGCGACGGCGATCGCCAGTCGCATGCTGCCGCCGGCGAATTCCTGCCAGCCCGCGATCTGCCGCGCGATACGCGCCTGCGCACCCAGCAATTCCAACAGCACTTCACGCCGGCCCGGAGAGTCGGCGGCGAGCAGCACGCGGCCGGCGTAGCCATCGAGGAATTCGATCAGCGGCGCCAGCGGTTGCTCGGCGCGCGCATCGAGTCGCAACGTGCGAGGTGGAATCGTGGGTAAATCGAACACCGTTTCGTTCGTCCCGGCAGGGGCTACGTCAGTGCTCTTGAAAGCTTGGATCCCGATGTTCGGCAATGCCTGCAACGCCACGAGCGCGTCAGCGACCGGCATGAACAATTCCGCCGGCTCGAGCAGCGGTCGTTCGATGTCGTGACGCCGCGCTTCGTAGCGCGCATCGATGCCGGCCCAGACATCGCCGAGGATGCGCGGCACATCGCCCTCGCTCGCAACCACTGCGCCCGCCGGGAGATAGTCGAACAGAGTGGCACAGCCGTCGAAGAACAGCGGCAGATAGAACTCGATACCCGGCGGCGCCCGGCCCTCGCTCACGCCTTTGTAGATTTCGCTGCGGGTCGGATCACCTTCGAAGCGCGTGCGATAGCGGCGCCGGAACGCGCGCACGGAATCTTCGTCCAGCGGCAGCTCGCGCGCCGGCAGGAGGCGAATGCGCTCGACCTTTTCGAGCGAGCGCTGCGTCTCGGGATCGAAGCGGCGGATGGTTTCGATTTCATCGTCGAACAGATCGATGCGCAGCGGCGTTGGCGAACCCATCGGGTACACGTCGAACAATGAGCCGCGCAGCGCGAACTCGCCAGGCGCGGCGACCTGGCTGACTGACGCGTAGCCGGAAGCCGTAAGGCGCTGGCGGACTTGCTCGAGCGCGAAGCGCTGACCGCGTACGACCTCGAAGCTGCGACTGTCGATGAACTGTCGCGGTGGCAGTCGCAGCAGCAGCGTCTCCGCGGCGACGAGCAGGATGCCGGAGCGCAGCGACGGCAGACGGGCGAGCGAGGCGAGTCGCTCGGAGACGGTATCGGGATGCGGGGAGAACAGATCGTATGGCAGCACTTCCCAGTCGGGCAGCTGCAACAGCGGGACGCTGCCCGCGGTGAAGAAGTTCAGCTCGCGCGCGAGCTCGTCGAGACTGCGCGCGTCCGCGGCGATCGCGAGGTACAGGCGCGAATCCGCCGCAGCCGCTTCGGCAAGGGCCAGTGCACGGGCGCTACCGTGCAGGCCATGCCAGTGAACCTTGGGATGAGCCGCGTCGGGGCGCGGCGGATGCAGCAGTGAGACCATGGGGAGGGCGGCAGCTTACCGGCCCTGAGCCCCATGACAAGTCTGGCTTTCAGGGCGCCGTGGCGACGGAGTGGATCACATGCTCGTGCTCGAAGAACACCGAGAAACCGGGATAGTCCCAGCGCGTGATCGGCGGCTGGCCGATGGTTGCGTGACGCATCGCCGGGGCGCCGAACTTCGACTCGACCGCCTTCATCGAGGAGCCCTTGACCGGGCGTTCGACGTTCGATTCACGCACCATCACCCGATCGTCCACGACCAGCGTTTCCGCGACGGCCAGGCTGCAGGTGAGTGCGAGGCCCGCGGAGATGAGCAGGATTGCCGGGATTTTCATGTCGAGGACTATAGCACCGGCTCCAGCCGCGACAAGCGCCGGGGGTGGGTGCTGCGGCGGCACGTTCAGGAGACTGATTATTCTGTGATTCACGTCTGCTTTTGAGGTTTAATCGCGCGCGCATGTTTCATCCCCTGCCGCTCTACGTCGGCCTGCGCTATGTGCGGTCGCGGGCGCACAAATTCTTCGTTTCCTTCATCACCTGGGTGTCGCTCGTCGGTGTCGCCCTGGGCGTCGCGGCGCTGATCGTGATCCTTTCGGTGATGAACGGCTTCGAGGGCGAGTTGCGCAGCCGACTGCTGTCACTGTCGGCGCCGGTGCGAGCGTTCGCGACGGATGAGGCGGTGGCCCCGGACTGGTCGGGTTTGCAGCACTCGCTGCTGGGAATCGCCGGCGTGCGCAGCGTGACCCGTTATTCCGAGTTGCAGACCCTTGCCTTCCATCAGCCCGAAATGTTGCCGCTGCAACTGCGTGGCATCGACACGCATGCTGCAGCCATAGTCGAGCCGTTGCGCGAGATGCTCACCGAAGGTTCGGTCGATGAGCTTGGCACGGATGCGAGCGCCATCGTGCTCGGGCGACTGGTCGCGACGCAGCTCGGCGTGACAGTTGGTGATCCTGTCACGCTGCTCGTGCCCGTTGCGGGCGAGGGCGGCCTGCCCGCTGCGCGACTGCGCGAGTTCACGGTACACGGCGTGTTCGAGGCGGGCATACAGGATCACGACGCGACGCTCGCATTCGCGGACCTCGCATTGGTGCAAGCGCTCGGCGCGCAATCCGCGAGCTCGAGCGGTCTGCGCTTCGAGATCGACGATGCACTCGCCGCGCCGGACATCGCCACACGAATCGCGGCGACAGCAGGTGCCGGTATCACCGTGCGCGACTGGACGCAGGACCACGCCAACTACTTTCGCGCCATCCGCATCGAGAAGACCATGATGGCGATCATCCTGATGCTCATCGTCACCGTGGCGGCGTTCAACATCGTCGCGATGCTTGTGATGGTGGTCACCGACAAACGCACCGACATCGCGATACTGCGCACGTTCGGCGCGTCGCCTGCGCGCGTGATGGGTATCTTCATCACGCAGGGTCTGGTCATAGGTTGGCTGGGAGTCGCGGCGGGTGTGCTCGGTGGTGTGCTGCTCGCGCGCAACGTCGATACGGTTGCGGCTGGGCTGGAGAGCGTGCTCGGCATCCAGATCATGAACGCGGATGTGTACTACATCACCAGCATTCCCTCTGATCTGCACTGGGCCGACGTCGGCATTATCGCCGCGTTCGCGCTGTTGTTGACGGGACTCGCCACGCTTTATCCGGCCTGGCGCGCGTCACGGATCGCGCCAGCCGAAGCGCTACGCTACGAGTAGCCCGATGGCGTTGCCCTACGAAATACTACTCGGTACACGCTATCTGCGCTCGACGCAGCGCCGCGGTTTCATCTCGTTCATCGCGCTTATCTCGGTCGCCGGCCTCACGCTCGGAGTGGCGGTGCTGATCGTCGTGCTCTCGGTGATGAATGGGTTTGAGAGCGAACTGCGCTCGCGCATCCTGACCGTCACGTCGCACGCGACGCTGATGGGGCTGGAGGGCCCGCTGCCCGAGTGGCGCGCGGCGCAGGCGATGGCGCAGAAGCAGCCTGGCGTGACCGGCGCCGTGCCGTATATCGAAGCGCAGGCGATGTTCGCTCTGGATCGCAAGCTGACGGGTGCGCTAGTCCGTGGCATCGATCCGCAGGAGGAGGCGGGCGTGGCCGGCCTTGGTCAGCGGTTGCAATCCGGCAGGCTCGGCGACCTGCAGGCAGGCCGCTACCGCATCATCCTCGGCGATGCGCTCGCGCAGGAATTGGGCGCCAAGCTCGGCTCGCAGATCGTGCTCATCGCACCGGAGGGCAGCGCGACACCGACTGGCGTCGTGCCACGCATGCGGCGCTTCGAGGTCACCGGCATCTTCCATTCCGGGATGTATGAATTCGATCGCGGCCTGGCACTCGTCCACATGGCCGATGCGGCACGGCTGTATCGGCTCGGCGACCAGGTGACCGGCATCCGCATCGCGCTCGAGGATCCGTTCACGGCGCCGCAGGCCGTGCGTCAGATCGCACTGCAGCTCGGCGGCGGCTTCTACGTGAGCGACTGGACGCGTAATCACGCCAATTTCTTCCGCTCCATCGAGATGACCAAGCGCATGCTGTTCGTGATCCTGTCAATGATGGTCGGTGTCGCAGCCTTCAACATCGTCGCGACGCTCGTGATGATCGTGAAGGAGAAGCAGACCGACATCGCCATCCTGCGCACGATGGGTGCGGCGCCGAGCTCCGTGATGAGTGCTTTCGCACTGCAGGGTCTGCTCATCGCCATTGCGGGTATCCTGCTCGGGGTGGTGCTGGGTGTGCTGCTGTCGAGCAATCTCGAATCACTCGTGCATGGCCTCGAGCGGCTCACCGGCGAACGCTTTCTCGATGCCAAGGTGTATTTCATGAGCGATCTTCCGGCGCGTGTCGAGTTCATCGACGTGCTGCAAATCTCGGGTGTCGCACTGGTCCTGTGCGCGCTCGCGACGTTGTATCCCGCATGGCGTGCCTCGCGCACCGCACCTGCGGAGGCGCTGCGTCATGACTGAGTCAGCACCGCAACTGGCCGTGCTGGAGGCGCGTGGCATACATCGCCATTTCCAGCAGGGTCCCGCCAGACTCGAAGTGCTGGGTGGCTTGAATCTGCGCGTGCTGCCAGCAGAACGTATCGCCATTATCGGGGCATCCGGTTCAGGCAAAACGACTCTGCTGCAACTGCTCGGCGGACTCGACAAACCCTCGGCGGGAAGCGTGCGCGTCGACGACCGCGACATCCATGCGCTGAGCGAAGCCGAGCGCGGTGCGCTGCGCAATCGCACGCTGGGATTCGTGTACCAGTTTCATCACCTGCTGCCCGAGTTCTCAGCGCTTGAAAACGTCGCGATGCCGCTGCTCGTGCGGCGCATGGCGCGCGGCGAAGCGACGGATCGCTCGGCGGCACTGCTGGAGCGGGTCGGCCTTGGCGCGCGTCTGGCCCATCGCCCGCACGAATTGTCGGGCGGCGAGCGTCAGCGGTGCGCGGTGGCGCGCGCACTGGTCACGGAGCCGCGGCTGGTGCTGGCCGACGAACCCACCGGCAATCTCGATGGCGCGAACGCGGAGCAGGTGTTCGCATTGATGCTGGAACTCAATCGCGAGCGCCAGACGAGCCTCATCGTCGTGACCCACGACCGGCGCCTCGCGGCACGCATGGATCGCGTGCTCACACTACGCGACGGAATTCTCGACGAAACCGACGCGTTACGGGATGGTGTTGCCGCGCCGATGGCGTAGTTTGTTCCTGCGCAGAGTGCTCCAGCGCCAAAGGAAATTGAGCAGAAAGTAGCTCCCCACGCCGAGCACCAGCGCGCACAGCGCGCAGCCCACGAGGAACGGCTTCCAAATCGGCCCCAGGCCGTACTGCAGCCATTCCCAGTTGAGCTGGAACTTGAAACGATGCGTCTCGTGCCCCAACACCGCCGCGCCGGTGCGGTACGCGGCGTAGTAGATCGGCACGACCGTAAGCGGATTCACCAGTAGCACGGTGCCGAGAATTACCGGCACGTTCAGATGCCATGAAATCGCAATCAGGATCGCCAGTGGGATGTGTATCGGCAGCGGCAGGAAGCAGATCGCGAGGCCCGCAGCGAACGCGGCGGTCACCGCGCGGCGATTCATGGACCACAGGCGCGAGTCGGCCAGGTAACGGCCAAACACCCGGAAGTACCAGCGGTTGCGCACCGAATCCGGATGTGGAGCGAGCTTGCGAAGAAAGCGTCTGGGCATGGGGTGGCAAACTCTAGCAGGGTGAAGCGACGCATACGCTGCAAGGGTCGCGCATTCAGGAGGCTGACGGTGGGAGCGTCCGCAATCGGTCTCCTGGCCGGCGTGCTGGCGGTGCTGCTCGCGCCCGGCCTGGCCACGACGGCCGGACTCGTCGCGATCGCGTGCGCCGGGTGCGTCGCGCTGACACGCCGCCGTGTGCACTGGCTCGCATTCTTCTGTGCGGGCTTTCTGTGTTGCCATGCCTCGGCCGCCCCGCAGCTCGCGCAGCGTCAGCAGCTCGACGAACGCCGGCTGCTCGCGGTGCGCATCGCATCGATTCCTGTGCGCGAAGCCGATCTGCTGCGCTTTGATGCGGAGTTGCGCGATCCCCGCGAGCATATGCCCGCTCAGCGTGCCCGCGTGGTCTGGCGGTTGCGTGACCCCGCCCGCCAGACGGTGCCTGAGGCAGGCGATGTCTGGCAGCTTGCGCTGAAGGTGCGTCCGCCGCGGGCTGCCGTGAATCCCGGTGCGGTGGATGTCGAGCGCAGCCTGTTCCGCGACCGGATCGATGCTCTCGGTGAAGTAATCGACTCACCGTTGAACAGGCGCACTGCAAGGCATTCGCACACCTTGCTCGCGCTGCGCGAGCGCATCGTGCGCAATATCGACACGGCGGTGCCCGAGCGCTCGGCAGCCGCGCTGCTCGCGGCGCTGGCGGTGGGTGCCACAGGGGACGTGTCACGCGAGCAATGGCGAATCTTCAACGCCACCGGCATCACACATCTGGTGGCCATATCGGGCCTGCACGTCACCTTGTTCGCGTGGCTCGCGATGCGCGCCACGGCCTGGGCATGGCGGTACGTCGCATTGCTGGGTCTGCGCTGGCGGCGTGATTCGGTGACCGCCGTTGCCGGTATCGGCGCTGCCTGGGGTTACGCGCTGCTGGCGGGCTTCTCTGTTCCCACACAACGAACGCTCGTGATGCTGGCGCTGTTCCTGCTGTGGCGCAGCCGTGCGCGCGCGGCACCGATGAGCGCGTCTCTCGCGCTTAGCCTGGTCGCGGTACTCGTGATGGATCCATTCGCACCCCTGGGCGCGGGATTGTGGTTGTCGTTCGGCGCAGTGGCCGCGATCCTGCTCACCGCGGGTACGCGGTTGCGACCGGCGGGCAAGCTGCGCGAGTTCCTGCTGCTGCAGTTCTGGGTGACGGTGGCACTCCTGCCGGCGACGCTGGCGGTGTTCGGCTCGGTCTCGCTTGCCGGACTGCTGGTGAATCTTGCCGCGATCCCGCTCTTCAGTCTTGTGCTCGTGCCGCTGGTGCTCGGCGCCGTCGCCCTGCGGCTTGCTTTACCGCAGGCACTGGCGTTGCTGCCTGACTTGCTGCTGCGGCTCGCCGCCTGGCTGGTCGAAGTCACCTGGCCTGCATTCGCAGCAGCCGCCGACTGGCGATTCGCCCTGTGGCGCGCGGCGCCCGAGGGCGCCGAGTACCTGCTCGCTTTCGCCGCGCTCGCAATCGTCCTGTGTGCATGGCCGCTGGCGCTGCGCGCGAGCACCCTGCTCCTGCTCGTCCCGCTCGCGAGCTCGGCCGCCGCGCCAGCGCGCGGTGGGGTCGACATCAGCGTGCTGGATGTGGGGCAGGGGCTCGCCGTGCTGCTGCGGACAACGCGGCACGTCTTGCTATACGACACGGGCGATACTTTCCGCAGCGCAGGCGCGCCGGCAGAGCGCGTGCTCGGACCGTACGCCGCGCGTCTCGGGGTGCGTGCGCTCGACCTCGTGGTGCTGCCGAGTCTCAGCATCGACGCAGGGGCGGGCGTCACGGCGTTGCGCGGGCAGTGGTGGGGCGGGCGCGTGATCGCGGGCGGCCCGGGTGAATCGCTGCCGCCAGAGTTCGAGGGGTGCGTGCAAAGCCTGCCGTGGGAGTGGGACGGCGTGCGGTTCGAATTGCAATCTGCGGCCAACGACACGTGCGTGCTGCGCGCGTCGGGCCCTGCGGGTGCGATCCTGCTTACCGGGGATATCGACGCCGCCTCCGAGCGCGAACTCCTGGATCGCGGACTGGGGCGCGCCAGCGTCGTGATCATTCCGCGGCATGCCGCCGCGAGCGCGTCCTCGCCTGTGTTCGTGGAACATGTCCGGGCACGCTGGGCGATCGCCTCGGTGCGTGCCGGTGCCCGCGAGTCGGCGAGCTACAAGACAATCACGCAGCGCTGGCGGGCAGCGGGTGCAACGGTACTGGACACGGCGAGCGGAGGGGCCCTGCGGCTGAGGCTTGTGCCGGGCTCGGTCACGGCCAGCATCGAATCGGCCCGGGCGCGCCGCTTCGGGGCTGGGACGGGGCTCTGGCGTCTGCCATGAGCGGCGGCGCTCCGGTATCATGCGTCACATGTGGGAAATCGTTCGAGCCGGCGGGCCCTTCATGTGGCCCATTGTTCTGTGCTCGATCGTCGCGGCTGCGATCATTCTTGAGCGGCTCTGGACCTTGCAGGACCGCCGTGTCCTGCCGCCTGATCTCACGCGCCGGGTGTGGCAGCTTGTCGAGTCCGGCCAGATCAACGACAAGGTGATCCTCACGCTCGAGCACAACTCGCCGCTGGGCAAGGTGCTCGCCGCGGGTTTGGCCAACCGGCATCGCTCGCGCGAAATCATGATGGAGCGCCTGGAAGACGCCGGGCGTCACGCCGTCCACGAACTCGAGCGATTCCTCAATGCGCTCGGGACCATCGCAGGGATTTCACCGCTACTCGGGCTGCTGGGTACCGTGGCCGGCATCATCAAGGCGTTCAACGCGATCAATGCCGGCGGTATGGGCGACCCGCGGGCCCTGTCAGGGGGCATCGCCGAAGCGCTGCTCACGACTGCAGCGGGCCTGTGCGTGGCTATTCCGGCCCTCATCGGCTATCGCTATCTCCGCGGGCGTGTCGAACGCATCGTCGTCGACATCGAAAAGGACGCACTGCGGCTTGGTGATGCGCTCGACAGCCTGGAGCGTCGCAGGGCGGCGAAATGAATTTCAAACCGCGGCGGCACGAGGAACCGGAGATCAACCTGGTCTCGTTGATCGATGTCGTGCTCATGCTCGTCATTTTCTTCATGCTGTCCTCGAGCTTCGTCGGCGAAGGACGCATGCGGGTGCATCTGCCGCAGGCGAGCACCACACCCGTCGCATCCGATGCCTCCGAACCCATCGTGGTGGCCGTGACACAGCAGGGCAGCTATCGCGTCAATGACCGCGAACTTCTCAATGCCAGACGTGAGACGCTGCGGGCCGCGCTGCAAAAGGTCGCCGGCACCGATCGCAGCATGAACGTGACGCTGCGTGCCGATGGTCGCGCCACGCATCAATCCGTGGTCACGGCGATGGACGTGCTCGGGCGCATGGGTTTCAGTGAACTGAACGTCGCCACAGTCGACGAATCGGCATCGGCGACGCCGTGAGCACAGGACGCGCGTGAGCGACCCGCGCCGCGCCACCAGCGCGAATGTCCCCGGCATGCCGGCGATGCAGATCTATCGACGTTTGCTGGGCTACGCGCGTCCTCACGCCGGCATGTTCGCCATCGGCGTGCTGGGCATGGTGATCTTCGCCGCCACCGATGCGGCGATCGCATGGTTCGTGAAGTATTTCCTCAAGGATGCGTTCGTCGTGCAGAACCCGCGCGCGCAGTGGCTCGTGCCCGCGGGCGCCATCGGGCTGTTCCTGCTGCGTGGCGCGAGTGATTATTTGCTGACCTATTTTCCCGGCTGGGTAGGGCGCCAGGTCATCAAGGCGCTGCGCGCGGACCTGTTCGCCCACTACATGCGGTTGCCCACGGCGTACTACGATCGCGCGTCTGGTGGCTCGATGCTCTCGCGCCTCACCTACAACATCGAGCAGGTGGCCGAAGCGACGACGCTGTCGGTCACGGTGCTGGTTCGCGATTCACTCACGATCCTGGCACTGGTAGGGACCATGTTCTGGTTCAACTGGCAGTTGTCTGTGCTTGCAATGGTGGTGGCGCCGATCATTGCGCTGTTGATGAAGG
>JBDSRN010000137.1:0-2512 GCA_039929265.1 Steroidobacteraceae bacterium
CGTTGCCAGCGCATGTGCATGCACAGGCCGCCGCGCCTGCGGCCTCAGCACGTCCGTTCGCCTCGCCCGATGTCGTCACCGCGATGCCGGCGGGCGGCATCGGCAGTGTCGGTCAGGTGACGCTCGCGCTGCTGCTCGTGCTCGGAGCCGTGTTCGGTGTCGCATGGCTGATCCGCAGGCTGCGCAGCCTGACCCTGGGTGGAACGCAGACGATCGAAGTGGTGGCACAAGTGGGTCTGGGTGCGCGCGAACGCGCCGTACTGGTCAAGGTAGCAGGAGAACATGTACTGCTGGGTGTGTCCCCGGGGCGCGTTACGGCTCTGCATGTGCTGCCGCCAGATGCGGTGTTCGACAAGCCCGCCGCCGCTGCGCCGTCCGGTGTTGCGCAGCGCCCGAATTTCAAGTCGCTGCTTACGCAGAGCCTCGGAAAATGAACCGCCTTTTTGTAGCGTTCCTCGGGCTGTTCGCACTGCTGCTCGCGCCGGCCGCGTTCGCCGCGGCGCCAGGCATCCCCGCCCTCACCGTGCAGACGGGCGCAGGTGGCCAGACTTATTCATTGACCCTGCAGCTGCTCGCCCTGATGACGGCGATCACGCTGTTGCCGTCTATTCTGCTGATGATGACCGCCTTCACGCGCATCGTCATCGTGCTCGCTATCCTGCGGCAGGCGCTCGGCGCCGGCCAGGCACCGCCGAACCAGGTGCTCATCGGTCTTGCGCTGTTCCTCACGCTCTTCGTGATGGGTCCGGTGGTCGAGCAAATCAACATCCAAGCAGTGCAGCCGTACATGGCGGGCACGATCGAGACGGTCGATGCGCTCAAGAAGGGCGTCGAGCCGCTCAAGAAGTTCATGCTCGAGCAGACGCGCGAGAGCGACATTGCGACATTCGTGCGCATTTCCGGCGGCAAGGGTTTCGAAAATCCGGAAGACGTGCCGCTCGGCATCCTGGTTCCCGCGTTCGCCACCAGCGAGCTGAAGTCCGCTTTCCAGATCGGCTTCATGGTGTTCATCCCGTTCGTGATCATCGATCTCGTGGTCGCTAGCGTACTGATGTCGATGGGCATGATGATGCTGTCGCCGGTGCTGATCTCGCTGCCATTCAAGATCATGCTGTTCGTGCTGGTGGACGGCTGGTCGCTGATCATGGGTACGCTCGCCGCGAGCTTCTACCGGTAGCGCCATGACACCCGAAACAGTCATGACCATCGGTCAGCGCGCTCTCGAAATCACGCTGATGCTGTCGGCGCCGCTGCTGCTTACCGCGCTCGTGGTCGGCCTCCTCGTGGGCGTGTTCCAGGCGGCGACGCAGATTAACGAAATGACGCTGTCGTTCATTCCCAAGCTCATCGCCACCGCCGCGACGCTCGCGATCGCGGGACCCTGGATGCTCAAGGTACTCGTCAGCTACACGCGTGAGCTGTTCGAAAGCATTCCCGGGCTGATCAATTGATGACCCGCCGCATGTTCAGCATCACCAACGGTCAGATCGAAGCGTGGCTTGCCCAGTTCATCTGGCCGTTCATCCGCATCGGTGCGTGCCTGATGGTGGCGCCGATTTTCGCCGCACAGTTCGTGCAGGCGCGGGTGCGCCTCGTGCTCGCTGGGGCGATCACGTTGCTGGTGTTGCCGCTGCTGCCGGTACAGCCGGCAGTGCAGATGCTGTCGGCGCAAGGCTTCGTGATCACGGCACAGCAGCTCGTCATCGGCGCAGCGCTCGGCTTCGCGCTACAGATCATCTTCGACTCGCTCGCAATGGGCGGGCAGCTCCTGTCCAACAGCATGGGCCTGTTGTTCGCGTTCAACGTCGACCCGCTACGCGGCGCGAGTACGCCGGTGGTCGGCCAGTTCTACATGCTGCTGGTGACGCTGACTTTCCTCTCGCTCGACGGTCATCTCGTGCTGATCGAGACGATGGTCGACGGCTTCCAGACTCTGCCGATCGGCATGATGGGTCTCGGCCCGAACGGGCTGTGGGAGCTCGTTGGCTGGGGCACGCAGCTGTTCCACGGCGCGCTCAGCGTTGCGTTGCCCGGCATGACCGCGCTGCTGATCGTAAATCTCGGATTCGGTGTCGTGAGCCGCGCGGCGCCAACACTCAACCTGTTCGCGGTAGGTTTCCCGGTGACCCTCATTTGCGGCCTCATCATCCTGATGATCGGGTTGCCTGCGGTGCAGACCACGTTCGTCGATTTGATTCGCGAGACGTTCGTGCTGCTGGGTCGCATCCAGGCGGAGGGAGCCTGACATGGCCGATACCGAACGCCACGAGCGAACAGAGCCACCGACACAGAAGCGCCTGGACGAGGCGCGCACGCGCGGCCAGGTCCCACGTTCGCGCGATCTTTCCGCGGCCTTCGTACTGCTCGCCGCAGGCGGTGCGCTGTATTTCATGGGTGCGCCGCTGGGTGGTCGCCTCGCCGCCATCATGCGTTCCAGCCTGGAGCTCACGCGCGCTCAGTCGCTCGACAGCTCGGGTTTGCTACCGGCATTGCAGACCGCGATCCTGCAGGC
>JBDSRN010000138.1:0-2613 GCA_039929265.1 Steroidobacteraceae bacterium
GTGATGACGCCGAGGGTTCCCTCGGAGCCGACGAACAACCCGCGCAGGTCGTAACCGGTGTTGTCCTTGCGCAGCGGCGCGAGGCTCGAGAGCAGGCGTCCATCGGCCAGCACCACTTCCAGTCCGAGCGTGAGGTCGCGCGCCATGCCATAGCGGAGCACGCTGACGCCCCCCGCGTTGGTCGCGAGATTGCCGCCGATCTGGCAGCTGCCTTCGGAGCCGAGGCTCAGCGGAAAATAGCGCCGTGCATCAGCCGCGGCCTGCTGCACGTTCGCGAGGATCACGCCGGCTTCCACCGTGATCGAATTATCCACCGCGTCGACGTTGCGGATGCGAGCCAGCCTGTGCAGCAACAGCAGCACCTGCGCGCCGCTCTCGTCCGGCGTCGCGCCGCCGCAGTAGCCGGTGTTGCCGCCCTGCGGCACCACGCCGATTCCGCGCTCGTTGCACCACGCGAGCAGTGCGCTCACCTGCTCGACGCTGTCGGGCTGCACAACCGCGGCGGCAGCGCCGCGGTACAGGCGCCGCAAATCCACGAGCAGGGGATCGATCGCGGCCGCATCGGTCAGCACCGCTTGCGCACCGAGCAGAGCGGTGAGTTCGCGCAACAAGTCGATCAGACAGCCGCGATGGCGGCGCGCCGGCAGTCAGGCTTGGTGAACAGGATCTGCACGTCGCCGAGGTGGCGCTCGGCGAAACCGCTCTCGCAGTAGCACAGATAGAACTCCCACAGCCGTACGAAGCTCTCCGGATAGCCGAGCTTGCGCACATCGTGAATGCGCGCGAAGAAGCGTTCGCGCCAGCAACGCAGCGTGCGGGCGTAGTGCGGTCCGATGTCCTCGAGACTGAACATCTTGAGATCGCTCGCGTTGCGCACGGAGTTCGCGATCGCCGTCACCGACGGGATGAACGCACCCGGGAAGATGTACCGCTGGATGTAGTCCACCGACTTCAGGGCGCGCTCGTAGAACTGGTCCTGGATGGTGATCGCCTGCAGCAGCATTGCGCCGGTCGGCTTGAGCAGCGAAGAGCACTTCGCGAAATACGTGTCGAGATAGTTCGCGCCCACTGCCTCGATCATCTCGACGGATACGAGCTTGTCGAACCGGCCGCGCAGATCGCGATAATCCTCGTGCAGCAGCGTGATGCGATCCGTCAGCCCGCGCGCCTCGATCTTTGCGCGCGCATAGTCGAACTGCTTCTGCGAGATCGTCGTCGTGGTGACCTTGCAGCCGTACTGCTCCGCAGTGTGTATCGCGAGTCCGCCCCAGCCCATGCCGATCTCCACGAGATGATCGCTGGAGCTCAGGGTGAGCTTGCGGCAGATCGCATCGAACTTGGCGATGGACGCCTCGTGCAACGTCGCGTCCTTGCTCGTGAAAATACCGCAGGAATACGCCATCGTCTCGTCGAGCATGAGCTGGTACAGCTCGTTGCCGAGATCGTAGTGCGCGGCAATGTTGCGCGCGCTGCCGGCTTTGCTGTTGCGATTCACGAAGTGCAGCGCGCGACCGATGCCGCGCCGCAGTGCCGCCCACTTGCCGTCGACGCCTTCCAGCACGTCACGGTTGATCAGGATGATGCGGATCACGGCGGTGAGATCATCGCTGCGCCAGTAGCCGCGGATCCACGCCTCGCCCGAACCGATGGTGCCGCCGAACGCAGCATCCGCGTAGAAATTCGGGTGCAGCACGTGCAGCGTGGTCGACAGTCCGCAGCGCGCCGTGCGCTTGCCGAAGCGGTGCCGCTGACCGTTCTCCTCCACGATGAGTTCGCCGTCGACGATGCGCGCGAGCGTATTCAGCAGCAGACGCCGGCCCAGACGGGTCAGTGCGCCCGGCTCCTCGGTGTCCAGGCCGGACTCCATCAAGTCGCTCGGAATGATCGTCGGTTTGCTGCTCATCGCTGCTGCGTTGTTCTTGGTTTGTCAGAGTGAGTATAGAAGGGTGTGCGCTTGAACCACAGCCTCACCGCCTGCCAGTGAATGAGAGCGACCACCCGTAATGTCATGAGGGGATACGTGGCCAATGCCCTGGCCAGATGCGCGGAGGTTAGGGCTTCGGCCCGCAGGTCGAGGCTCGCATCGAATGCCAGCCCACTGGACGAGTCGCTACCGGGAAAATTCTGCATGTAGATTCTCAGCGTCT
Organism: Steroidobacteraceae bacterium; assembly: GCA_039929265.1. Taxonomy (GTDB): domain Bacteria; phylum Pseudomonadota; class Gammaproteobacteria; order Steroidobacterales; family Steroidobacteraceae; genus ZC4RG30. Next base: position 2,148 of record JBDSRN010000138.1, read on the forward strand.
CGCCCGGGGCCTCCAGCTGCCAGCGGTAGTGCATCGTCATCGGCAGGAAAGGGGAAACGTGGAAGCGCTTGTCGAATTCGAAGCGCCAGGCCTGGCTTGCTGCGGCGGCATTTACGGGCGCTGTGCCCGCCACGTTGAGCACATAGGCGTGGCGTTCCTTCCAGGGTGTGTTGGTGATCTCAGCAACGATCGCCTCGAGCGTCTCGCTGCCGTCCGGCCGCGCGGCCCCATAGCAGTAATAAAAGCTCACCGGGTTGAAGCCGTGGCCGAAGTAGCGCAGATGGGTCAGCAGGCGCACCGCGCCCAGCGGGCGCCTGCCGGTCTCGTCCGCGACTCGATCCAGCACGGCATCGCGCAGCGGCTGGTCCGGTCCTGCGGCTCCGGTTAGGTAGTCGGCGCGACGAAATCGTGCTGGGGCGGGTCCACGAGCGGACCACAACCAGAAGCGATCGAAGAGGGCGGGAAG
>JBDSRN010000139.1:0-7116 GCA_039929265.1 Steroidobacteraceae bacterium
AAGTGCACTTCATCGAGCGCAACTCCGGCTGGCAGGACATCGTGCATGCGGCGCAGGCCATGTCGCTGTTCGCAAGCCGTCGAATCCTCGAAATCCGTGTACCCAGTGGCAAGCCCGGTCACGGCGCCAGCAGCCTGCAGCAGGTGGTCGAGGCAGCGGGGGGCGATCTGCTCGTGCTCATCATCACGGGCAGACTCGAGCGGGACTCGCAGAAGGCCGAATGGTTCAAGGCTGCTCAGGAACGCGGCGCGTATGTGCCGCTGGAGCTGAGGGACGCTGGCAGTTTCAGCAAGTGGCTCGCCGTGCGCATGCAGGCGCAGGGGCTCGTTGCCGACGAGCAGGCGCTCGCCGTGCTTGCCGAGCGCACCGAGGGCAACCTGCTCGCCGCGCAACAGGAGATCGACAAGCTTGCGCTGCAGGACAATGCCATTGTCGATGCTGCGGCAGTGCTCGCGAGCGTCACCGGTAGTACGCGTTACGACGTGAACCAGCTTTCCGAAGCAGCGTTTCAGGGCGATGCCTCGCGCACCCAGCGCATCGTGGCGAGCCTGCGCAGCGACGGGACCGAGCCGACCCTGGTGCTGTGGGCTATCCTGCGTGACATGCGCATCCTCTGGTCCGCACTGGACAAACCCGGCGTGCCGATTCCGCGCTGGCAGAAGCCGCCCGCCGGGCTCGACGTCGCGCTCGCGCGGCTGCGCGGTGCGAAACTGCCGTCGCTGTTCGCCCGTCTTGCCACGCGCGCGGGGCGTGCGGACCGGATAAACAAAGGTCAGCTCCAGGGCGATGCGTGGGATGAGATCGCGCTGCTCGCGAGCGAGCTCGCGGGGCGTCGGGTACTGCCGCTGCCGGCCCCTGGACAAAGCGCGCCGGCGCGCGCCAAGCGCTGATCGCACCTTCATGCGACCCATCGGTCTGTTCGGCGGCACCTTCGACCCGATCCACTACGGCCATCTGCGCACGGCATTCGAGCTGCAGGAGGCACTGAAACTCACCGAGGTGCGGTTCCTGCCCACGGGCAACCCGCCACACAAGGACCACACCCTGGCGCCCGCCGAGCTGCGATTGCAGATGGTGCGCGCCGCGGTCGCGGATCAGCCCGGCTTCACGGTCGACGACCGCGAAGTGCGCCGCACCGGCCTGTCGTATTCCGTGGATACGCTCACCGAGCTGCGCGCGGAATATCCTGATCGCTCGTTATGTCTCCTGCTCGGCATGGACGCGTTCGTGGGTCTGCCCAACTGGCACCGCTGGGAAGAGATTTTGCAGCTTGCGCACATCATCGTGGCGCACCGCCCCGGTTGGAAGGCTCCGACGATGGGTCCGCTGGGGGCCGTCATGGTGGACCGCGGTACGGGCGGAATACGCGACCTGCATGCCTCGGCGGCGGGGCGTATCTATGTCCATGCGGTGACGCAGCTGGAGATCTCCTCGACCGAGCTGCGCAATCTGATCGCCGGCCAGGGCGACCCGCGCTATCTGGTACCGGATTGCGTGGGCGCGATCATTCGCGACACGGAATGCTATGCTCGTCGCACATGACTGCACGCAAGAGCCCGCGCGCCAAGTCGCGCCCACATCCGAAGCTGATCGACACCATCACCTTGGCTCTGGAAGACCTGAAAGCCGTCAACGTCCGGATAATGGATGTTCGCGGCGTCACTGACATTGCCGATGTCATGGTCATCGCCTCGGGAAATTCCGATCGCCACGTCCGCTCCATCGCCGATCGCGTAGTCCAGCGTGCGAAGCAGGCGGGCTTCCGCCCCTATGGGGTGGAGGGTCAGCGCGATGCCGAATGGGTGCTCGTGGATCTCCAGGACGTAGTGGTGCATGTGATGCTGCCGCGCGTGCGTGAGTTCTACGGTCTCGAAGGCTTGTGGGATTCCGGCGCGAAGGTGACCGGCCCCAAAACCGGCTCGAAGGCCGGCAAGAAGCCGGCGGCGAAAAAGAAAAAGAAAGCTTCCGTCGCGCGACGACGCTCTCCCTCGGCAGGTCCGGCGGCGCAGAGCGGCGCCTGACCGCAGGCGCGAACGCGCATGCGAGTGTCGCTAGTCACTGTCAGCTCGCGTCCGCCCGCCTGGGCGCAAACCGCATTCGACGATTATGCGCAGCGGCTGAAGCCGCGCCTGCCACTCACGGTGCGCGAGCTCGCGCTTGGCAATCGCAAGGGTGGTGCCGATCCGCAGCGTGCGGTCGCCGACGAGGGCAAGCGCATTCTCGCTGCGCTCAGTGCGCAGGATCATGTCGTCGCGCTCGACGAGCGGGGCACCGAACGCAGCACGCGCGAGTTCGCGGCGTGGCTCGGCAGGCGATTGCAGGAGGCGCAGGATCTGGTGTTTCTCATCGGCGGGCCGGATGGATTCGATGCGCTTACGCTGGCGCGCGCGAACGAGCGCTGGTCGCTGTCGAAGCTGACGCTGCCACACGCGCTCGCCAAGGTGCTGTTCGTCGAGCAGTTGTACCGCGCCGTCACCGTGCTCGACGGGCATCCCTATCATCGAGACTAATATCGTGACTGACACAGTGCTCACACTGGCTTCGGGTTCGCCGCGACGCTCCGAATTGCTCACGCAGATTGGCATCGCGCATCGCGTGCTGGTGCCCGACGTCGACGAATCGCGGTTGCCCGATGAGCCGCCGCGCGACTACGTACTGCGCGTCGCGCGGGTGAAAGCCTTTGCCGTGCGCACGGGCGATGCATCGCTGCCAGTGCTCGCCGCCGACACCGCCGTCGCGCTCGGCGAGGAGATCCTCGGCAAGCCGCGCGATCGCGAGGGCGGCATAGAGATGCTGCAGAGGTTGTCCGGGCGGTCGCACAAGGTTTTCACCGGCGTCGCGCTCGCCTGGCAGGGCGAGACGCCGCGTTGCGTGCTGTCGGAGAGTCAGGTGACGATGCGCGCCATCACGCGCGCCGAGGCCGAGGCGTACTGGGAGAGCGGCGAGCCGCGTGACAAGGCCGGTGCCTACGGCATCCAGGGCCGCGGCGCGGTGTTCGTCGCGCACTTGTCCGGCAGCTTTTCCGGTGTGATGGGGCTACCGTTGTTCGAAGTCGCGCAGCTGCTGCGCGGGGTGATGACGGGGGTGAAAGGATGATCGAGATCCTGGTGAACGTCGCGCCGCGCGAGACGCGCGCGGCGCTCATCGAGAATGGCACGCTGCAGGAAGTGTTCATCGAGCGCCCGAGCCTGAGGGGACTGGTCAGCAATCTGTACAAGGGCCGCGTGTCGCGCGTACTGCCAGGCATGCAGGCTGCGTTCCTCGACATCGGGCTCACCCGCACTGCGTTCCTGCACGTCGCCGACATCGTGCATGGCGATGGCGCCGCCGAAGCCGATATTCGTTCGCTGGTGCGCGAAGGCGACGAGTTGCTCGTGCAGGTCGCGAAGGATCCCATCGGTACGAAGGGCGCGCGCCTTACGACGCACATCGCGCTGCCGTCGCGCTTCCTGGTGTACATGCCACGCGGCTCCAAGGTCGGTGTCTCGGCTCGCATCGATGACGAAGCGGAGCGCACGCGGTTGCGTGAGCTGGTTGCCACGCTCGCGGCGGCGCTGCCGGAACGCACGCCGGGGAAGGAGAACGCGGGCGGCTACATCATCCGCACCGCGGGCCTCGGCGCGCCGCTCGAGGCGTTGCACGCGGACATGCTGTATCTCGACAAGCTGTGGCAGCACGTGCAGGCGGTCGCGGCGAAGGGCAAGGCCGGCACGCTAGTGCACGAGGACCTGCCGCTCTCCACGCGCATGCTGCGCGACGAGCTGGCGCGCGATGTGCGGCGCGTGCTGGTCGACTCACCGGGCGAGTACGCGCGCATGCAGGAATTCACGCGCTCGTTCATGCCCGAATTCGCGCAGCGCGTGGAACTGCACGCAGGGCCTCGGCCGCTGTTCGATCTGCACAGCGTCGAGGAGGAGATCGGCAAGGCGCTCGAGCAAAAGGTGATGCTGAAATCCGGCGGCTACGTTGTGATCCAGCAGACCGAAGCGATGGTGACTGTGGACGTGAACACCGGCGGCTATGTCGGCTACCGGAACCTTGAAGAAACCATCTTTCGCACCAATCTGGAAGCTGCGGTCACGATCGCGCGCCAGCTGCGCGTCCGCAATCTCGGCGGCATCATCATCATCGACTTCATCGACATGCAGGACGAGGAGCACCGTCGCCAGGTGATCGCGGCGCTCGAGAGTGCCCTGTCGGGCGATCGCAGCCAGACTCACATCGCGAACATCTCGCCGCTCGGACTCGTCGAGATGACGCGCAAGCGCACGCGCGAGAGCCTGGAGCAACTGCTGTGCGGCCCGTGCCCGCAGTGCGCGGGACGTGGTGTGGTGCGCACGGCTGAGACGGTGTGTCACGAGATCTTTCGCGAGATCGTGCGCCAGAGCGATCAGTTCAAGAGTCAGGAACTGCTGATACTCGCGCATCAGGATGTCGTGGATCGCCTGCAGGAAGAGGAGGCGCCGGTGCTGGCGGAACTGGAGACGCAGGTGGGTCGTCCTATCCGTCTGCAGTCCGAGGCGCTGTATGGTGTGGATCAATACGACGTGGTGCTGGCATGAAAATCGCTGCGGTGCAGATGAATTCCGGTCCCGAGGTGCAGAGCAATCTCGATGCCGCGCGCGCGCTACTCGAAGACGCCGCGCGCCAGGGCGCCGCCGTCGCGCTGCTCCCGGAGAACTTCGCGATCATGGGCAGGAAGGAGCGCGACAAGATCGCGGTCAGCGAGGCGCCGGGCAGCGGACCGATCCAGGAGTTCCTGTCGAGCACCGCGAAACGGCTGTCGCTCTGCATCATCGGTGGCACCATTCCCCTCGAGGTGGCAGGTGAGACCCGCGTGGCGCCCGCCTGCGTCGTGTATGGCGCCGACGGTGCGTACCTGGGTCGCTACGACAAGATCCACCTGTTCGACGTCAGCGTGCCAGGCAGGAACGAGACTTATCGCGAATCCGCCAGCATGGTCCCGGGGCGCGAGCCCGTGATCCTGCCGACTCCCGCCGGGCGGGTGGGTCTGAGCGTCTGCTACGACGTACGATTTCCGGAGCTTTACCGCCGATTGAGCGCTGGACCCGGGGGTGCTGCTCAGGGTGCCGATTTCCTCAGCGTGCCTGCCGCTTTTACGGTTCCAACGGGCGAGGCTCATTGGGACACGCTGCTGCGTGCCCGGGCCATCGAGAACCTGTGCTGCGTGGTGGCGGCCGCGCAGGTCGGCGAGCACGCGAATGGACGCCGCACATACGGTCACAGCATGATCGTGGACTGTTGGGGTACCGTGCTCGGGCAACTGCCGGAAGGCCCGGGTTGCGTGGTAGCCGAGTTCGACCTCGCGAAGCAGGCCGCGACGCGGGAGAGCTTCCCGGCGCTCACCCATCGAGTGATCTAGGTCAGGAGTTACATGTCGCAATCCCATACAGCGCTCGCCACGATCGATCCGCTCGCCCTCGCGCGCAGCACCATTCTCACGCCGGGCGGACTCGACGAATCGCGCCTCGATCAGGTACTCGGCCTCGTCATGGGCCACGCGGTCGACAGCGCCGATCTGTACTTCCAGCTCGCACGTGAAGAGTCGTGGGCGCTGGAAGACGGCATCGTCAAGGAAGGCAGCGCCAGCATCGAGCAGGGTGTCGGCGTGCGTGCGATCGCCGGTGAGAAAACCGGCTTCGCCTATTCCGACGAGATCATTCTGCCCGCGCTCGAAGAAGCGTCGCGCGCGGCGCGCGCGATCGCGAAGCAGGGCAGTACGGGTTCGTTGCAGGCCTGGCATCAGTCCGCCGGTCACAAGCTGTACCTGCCCGCCGATCCCACCTCATCGCTCCAGGACGACGACAAGGTCGCCTGGCTCGAACGAGTCGATCGCGAGACGCGCAGGATGGATCCGCGTGTGCAGCAGGTGATGGCGAGCGTCACCGCCGTGCACGAAATCATCCTGATCGCCGCGAGCGACGGCTCGCTCGCCGCCGACGTGCGGCCGTTGGTGCGCTTCAATGTCTCCGTCATCGTCGAAAGCAACGGCAGGCGCGAGCAGGGTTACGCCGGTGCCGGTGGGCGCTATTCGCTTGCCGAGCTGGTCGCGAACGATCGTCCGCTGGAGCTCGCACGCGAAGCGGTGCGCCAGGCCTTGGTAAATCTTGACGCAGTACCCGCCCCCGCGGGCAGCATGACGGTGGTGCTCGGCCCCGGTTGGCCCGGCATCCTGCTGCACGAGGCGATCGGTCACGGGCTCGAAGGCGATTTCAACCGCAAGGGCACCTCGGCGTTCAGCAATCGTGTCGGCGAGAAAGTCGCGCACGAGGCATGCACAGTCGTCGACGATGGCACGCTCGCCGCGCGTCGCGGTTCGCTCAACATTGATGATGAAGGCACGCCCACGCAGTGCACGACACTCATCGAGAACGGCATTCTCAAGGGCTATCTGCAGGACAAGCTGAACGCGGGGCTGATGAAGACGCGCTCCACCGGCAACGGGCGGCGCGAATCCTTCGCGCACGTCACGATGCCGCGCATGACCAATACCTACATGCGTGCCGGCCCGCACGATCCGGGCGAGATCCTCGCGTCGGTCGAGCGCGGCATCTACGCGGTGAACTTCGGTGGCGGACAGGTGGATATCACCTCCGGCAAGTTCGTGTTCTCCGCGAGTGAGGCGTACCTCATCGAAAACGGCAAGATCGGCGCGCCCATCAAGGGCGCAACGCTCATCGGAAACGGGCCCGACGTGCTGACGCGCGTCAGCATGATCGGCAACGATCTCAAGCTCGACGCTGGTGTGGGCACGTGTGGCAAGGAGGGGCAGAGCGTGCCAGTGGGTGTGGGTCAACCAACTCTGCGGGTGGATGGGCTGACGGTGGGCGGCACCAGCTAGCCGCGCTAGGATTGGTGCCATGACCCTGAAACGCCCGTTGTACGAGAGCCTGCCGCTGCTGTACGGGGCCGGCGGGCTGGCTGGACTGGTCGTCGGCTATCTGCTGCGCAGTCATACCCTGGCGAGCCTGTTGCTGTCGGTAACCGGACTGGGCGGACTGCTCGCGGGACTGGTGATCTGGCTGCGCCGCCGCGACTACCGGCGCCTGAGCGAGCAGTACCGCACGCGCGAACTCGACGACGAACTCGGCGACG
>JBDSRN010000140.1:0-3746 GCA_039929265.1 Steroidobacteraceae bacterium
CTCGCGTTCCTGCAGCGCCATCGCGACTGGATCGACCAGCGGCGCCAGCAGGCGCAGCGCAACGCCCGCCCTGTCGAGCCGTTTCCGCCGCAGCAGTTGAAGCTGAGCGCAATCGGTCAGCAGTGGCGCGTGCATCTGGCTGGTGGTCGCGGCGCCGTGCGTGCGCAGCCCGTGTCCGATGGCATGCTCGCGATCTGTGGCAGTGGCGACGTGCCCGCCCAGCGCGACGCGTTGCTGCGCTGGTTGTACGCGCACGCGCATGTCGAACTCGGCTTGCGGTTGACGCACCTCGCCGGCGAAACGGAGTATCAGTTCGCGCGCCTGCAGATCCGTCGCCAGCGCAGTCGCTGGGGCAGTTGCTCCACGCGCGGCACCATCAGTCTGAACTGCGCGCTGCTCTTCCAGCGTCCGGAGGTGCTGCGTTACCTGCTGGTCCATGAACTGGTGCACACGCGTCACATGAATCATTCGCGTCGTTACTGGGCTGCCGTCGCGCAGGTCGAGCCTGACTATCTGCAGCTCGACCGCGAGCTGGTCGCTGGCTGGACGCGCGTGCCCACCTGGTTGTTGGCACTACCTGGAGAACTGAAGTGAGCACGCCGCCCGACAAACCGCGCAAGGGCGGCATCGATCTCAGCGACGAGAAGGTGCACTGGGATCTCGGTTCTTCGCAGTCCTATGGCGAGTATCTGCAGCTCGACAAGTTGCTCGGCGCTCAGAAGCCGCTGTCCTTCGAGCACGACGAGATGCTGTTCATCGTCGTGCATCAGACCTCCGAGCTTTGGATGCGGCTGTTCCGCCACGAGCTCGATGGTGTGGTCGCGTGCATCCAGCGCGACGACCTCGACTCGTCTTTCAAGATGCTCGGCCGCATCGCACGCGTGCAAAATCAGTTGCTGTCGACGTGGGACGTACTCGCCACGATGACGCCATTCGACTACTCCGCTTTCCGCAACGACTTGGGCCGGTCGTCCGGATTCCAGTCGGTGCAGTACCGCATCATCGAGTTCATGCTGGGCAACAAGAACGCGGAGTTGCTCAAAGTTCACTCGCGCGATCCGGTTGCGAAGGCCGAGCTCGAGAAGGTGCTGGCGGCGCCGAGTGTCTACGACGAGTCGCTGCGGTTGCTGAGCCGGCGCGGCTACGGCGTCCCGGCCGAATATCTCGACCGCGATTTCACTCAGCCGTACGAGGCGAGCAAGCAGGTCGCCGGCGCATGGCTGGGCGTGTACCACAATTCGCAGCAGGACTGGGATCTGTACGAGCTCGCCGAGCGCCTCGTCGATCTCGACCACAAATTCCAGCTATGGCGCTTCCATCATCTCAAGACGGTGGAACGGATCATCGGCTACAAACCGGGCACGGGTGGAACCGGCGGGGTGTCGTATCTCGCCAAGGCGCTCGAGCTGAAATTCTTCCCGGAGCTGTGGCAGATCCGGACCTCGATGTGATCAGCGCCACTCGACGGTGCGAATCCCGCTGAACTGCGTCCTGTTCCTGCGCGCCTTGCGATCGCCATTCACCAGCACCGCGCTCTCGGCGCAGCTCATGTGCGGTAGATCCGAGTCGCTGTTGCCGTAGGCGGTGACCGGCAATCCCGGGTGCGACGCGCGCAGGGCTTCGAGGCAGCGTGTCTTTTCGTTGCCTCGCCGGTTCAGGGTCACCAGTTGACCATCGACGCATTCTTCTTGCCAGCGCACCTCGGTGCAGATCACCTGCGCGAAGCCCAGCCGACGCGCTACCTCGGGCACATACAGATCCGGACTGGCAGACATCAGCACCAGCATGTCGCCCGCGGCGCGATGCCTTGCGATCGCCTGCAATGCATCGGGAAACAGGCCATCGGCCAGCAGGCGTGGCACGTAGTGGAGATTCCAGCGAGTGAGCTGGGCGCGGGTCACCCCACCCAGTGACGCGCGGATCAACGCCGACTTCAGCGCGCCGCGACCGCACAGTCCGAGCAGATAGCCGATGGCTGCCGGCAGCGCGATCACCATGCGCAACACGCGCAGAGGGTGCCGCACCAGGAACCCGAATACGTACGGCAGAAAGCTGTCGCGCCGGGTGATTGTGCCATCGAGGTCGAAGACCGCAAGCCGCGAGGGACTGCCCAATGCCGCGATCAGGCGGCTTTCCGGGGCGCCGCGAGTTGCCGCAGTGAGTACTGCAGGATGCCACCGTGGCGGTAGTAGTCGCGCTCCTTCGGCGTATCGATGCGAACCCGCACGTCGAAGCTCGTCACCTTGCCCTGGGGCGAGGTCGCCGTCACGGTGACCAGGCGCAGTTCCGGGTTGCTCGAGCCCGGGATGGAGAATGTCTCCTTGCCGGTGAGCCCCAGCGTGGCCGCGTTCATACCCTCCTGGAACTGCAAGGGCAGCACGCCCATGCCGATCAGATTGGAGCGATGGATGCGCTCGAAGCTCTCGGCGATGACTGCCTTCACGCCGAGCAGCATTGTGCCCTTTGCGGCCCAGTCGCGCGAAGACCCCGTACCGTATTCCTTGCCCGCGAGCACGATCAGGGGCGCGCCCTCGCGCTGATAGCGAATCGACGCATCGTAGATCGACATCTGTTCGCCAGTGGGTACGTGAATGGTGACCCCACCCTCGGTTCCCGGTGCCAGCTGATTGCGCAGCCGGATATTGGCGAACGTGCCGCGCATCATGACTTCGTGATTGCCGCGACGTGCTCCGTAGGAGTTGAAGTCCACGGGCTGCACGCCTTGTTCGATGAGGTACTTGGCAGCGGGGCTCGACCTGGCGATGTTGCCCGCGGGGGAGATGTGATCGGTTGTCACCGAGTCGCCCAGCATTGCGAGCACATTCGCCTTGACGACGTCAGTCAGCGTGGGGAGAGTCATGGTCATGGTGGTGAAGTAGGGTGGATTTTTCACGTAGGTGGACTTGCTGTCCCACGTGTAGACCTTGCCCGCGGGAATCTTGATACCGCTCCAGTTCTCGTCGCCCTGGAACACGCGCGCATAGCTGTTGCGGAACATGTTCGAGTCCAGCACACGCTTGACCGTATCGGCAGTTTCCTTGTCGCTGGGCCAGATGTCATGCAGGTGGACGGGCTTGCCGTCGCTGCCCGTGCCGAGCGGCTCGGTGGTGATGTCCACGTCGAGCGAGCCGGCCAGCGCGTAGGCGACGACCAGCGGCGGTGAGGCGAGGAAGTTCATCTTCACCTCCGGATGCACGCGACCTTCGAAATTGCGGTTGCCGGAGAGCACCGAGCAGCCGATCAGATCCGCGGCTTTCACGCCCGCGGCAATCTCGGGTTTCAGAGGCCCGGAATTGCCGATGCAGGTCGTGCAGCCGTAGCCGACGAGATCGAAGCCGATGCCCGCCAGCTCGTCGAGCAGACCCGCCTTCGTGAGATAATCGGTGACGACGCGTGAACCGGGCGCGAGGCTTGTCTTCACCCACGGCCTAGAGGTGATGCCCTTGCGGCGCGCGTTACGCGCGAGCAGCCCCGCCGCCATCATGACGTAAGGATTCGAGGTGTTAGTGCAACTCGTGATCGCGGCGATAAGGACGTGGCCGTCCTTGACGTCGAAGTGCTGCGCACCGAGTACCACGGCGGCGGTGCCCGTCGCTGTTGGATTGTTCTGCGTGCGTTCCTCGGCCATCTTCTTGAGCGTGGTGCGATATACGGATTTCGCATCGCGCAGGGCGATTCGATCCTGCGGGCGCTTCGGGCCGGCCATGCTCGGTTCGACGGTGCCGAGATCGAGCTCGAGCACGTCT
>JBDSRN010000141.1:0-17244 GCA_039929265.1 Steroidobacteraceae bacterium
CTGCACTCGCACAGCTACACCGGCAACGCGCTCGCTTGCGCTGTGGCGCGCGCGACGCTCAGGATCTTCCGGGATGACGAAGTGATCGCGCGCAATGGCACGCTCGCGGCGCACATGGGCGCGAGCACCGCGACTCTCGCGGACCATCCGCACGTGGCCGAGGTGCGACAGCGCGGCATGATCCTCGCCATCGAGATGGTGAAGAATTCGGCGTCGCGCGAACCCTATGCGTGGCAGGAGCGCCGTGGGCTGCGTGTATATCGCCACGCGCTGACGCGCGGCGTTGTGCTGCGCCCGATCGGTAATGTGATCTACTTCATGCCACCGTACGTCATCACGCCGGACGAGATCGACCTGCTCGTCACGGTCGCGCGTGAGGGCATCGATCTGGCCACGGCAAACTGATCAGCGGATCGCGCGGTCCAATGAGGCACCGCGGGCTGTAACGTTGTTCGCCAGCCCCGCACCCGCGAGCGCATATATCATGACTTGTTCCGCAATGCCCAGAATCTACGTTGATCAGACATTGAGCGCCGGCGCCGAGTTCGCCTTGCCCGTACAGGCCGGCGCCCATCTGGTGCGCGTGCTGCGCCTTGGTGTCGGCGAGCACTGCGTCCTGTTCAACGGTCAGGGCGGGGAATTCGATGCGCAAATCGTTGCGGTCGCCAAGGCGCGCGTCACTGTCCTGCCGCAGGCCTACCGCCCGGTCGAACGCGAATCTACCCTGCTGGTGACGCTGCTACCCGCACTGGTGCGCGGTGAACGCATGGACTACATCATCCAGAAGGCGACCGAACTCGGCGTTCATGCCATCCAGCCCGTGATCTGCATGCGCGGCAACGTCCGCATCAATTCCGATGCCGGCGCGCACAAGCTCGACCATTGGCGCGCGGTCGCGGTGTCCGCCTGCGAGCAGTGTGGCCGCAACACTCTGCCGATCGTGCAAGAGGCGCACGCGCTGCGCGAAGGGCTCAGCGTCGAGGCCGATCTGCGCCTGCTGCTGCTGCCGACCGCAAGCGACTCGCTGCCAACGCTGCTCGGTCCGATGCCACAGCGCATCGCGGTGCTCACTGGACCGGAAGGTGGTTTCGATCCGACGGAAGAAGCACTGGCGAAGCAGGCTGATTTTCGCGCCTGCCGGCTCGGCCAGCGCGTGTTGCGCACGGAAACCGCGCCGCTCGCAGCGCTCGCGGCGCTGCAGACACTGGCGGGAGATTTCCGTTAGTCAGCGCCTGTTGTCAGCACTGCAGCGACGCAATACTTCATCACGCCATGAGGGACGTCTCTTCCGCAATCATCTCTTCGAGGCGATCCAGATCGGGTACGAGCGGAGCCTCGTTCACCATGCGCACCTGGCACAGCACGGGCGAGCGCTCGGGGAACACGCGCGTGGTGTCCGGTCGCACGACATCCGGACTCACGCGCACGAGCTGCGGGAAGCCCTGCGAGATCAGCGCGAAGTAGCCGGCGTCGAGCTTCGAGGACACCGCATGCAGGATCACGATGCGCGAACGGCTGGTCTGCGGCGGAATGTTCTGCCCGCACGCGCCTTCGAACGACACGAGCGGCACCTGCCGACCATTCCAGTTGATGATGCCGAGGTACCAGGGCGGCGCGCCCGTCATCTCGGCGGCGGGCTGGTAGCCGATGACTTCGGCAACGCAACTGCGCGGCACGAGCAGCCGACCATCCACGATCGGCATCAGCAGGCTGTAAATCTCGGAGACGCGCTCAGGCATTGCGGGCCAGCTGCTGACGTCTGGTGACGAGTGGCTCGATCGCATCGAGCAGCTGGCTCTCCTGGTACGGCTTGCCGAGATAGTCGTCGACACCGAGTTCGATCGCACGCGCGCGATGCTTCTCGCCCACGCGCGAAGTGATCATGATGATCGGTATGTCCTTCAGCCGCGCATCGCTGCGCACGTGCGCGGCGACTTCGTAGCCGTCCATGCGTGGCATCTCGATGTCGAGCAGGATGATGTCCGGGGTGTTCTCCTGCAGCAGGCTCACCGCATCCATGCCGTCGCGCGCCGTGAGCACGCGCATGCCGTTGCGCTCGAGCAGCCGCTGCGTCACGCGGCGCACGGTGATCGAATCGTCGACCACCATGGCAAACGTGCGCCGGTCCTGCTTCTCGCGCGAGATGAGCGTTTGTGGCCGGCCGCGCCACTCCGCGCGGACCAGTGCACCGATGTCGAGGATGATCACGATCTTGCCGTCGCCCAGAATAGTCGCACCGGAGATGCCACGTATCGCCGCGATCTGCGGACCCACCGGCTTCACGACGATCTCGCGGCTGCCGATGAGCTCGTCGGTGACGAGCCCCGTGGAATGTTCACCCGCGCGCACCAGCACGACCGGAATCGTCACGTCCTGCTCCGGCAGCGGCGAGGACTCGAGGCCGACGAACAGCCCCAGATTCTGGAAGCGGAACTTCTGCCCGCCGTACGTGAACGACGGTGAGTCGCTGCCGAGATGCTGCAGGATCTCGGTGCGCGACAAACGCACCACACCTTCGACGGTCGGCAGCGGCAGCGCATAGTGCTCCTCGCCGATGCGCACCACGAGCGCGTGACTCACCGCCAGCGTGAACGGCAGGCGAATGGTGAACTTCGTGCCCTGCTCGGGACCCGGTGCGCACCGCGTCTCCATGTGCAGCGCGCCGCCAAGCTTCTTGATCTCGGTGGCCACCACGTCCATGCCGACGCCCCGGCCTGCCGACTGCGTGACGCTGCCCGCGGTGGAGAAGCCCGGCTCGAGGATGAGCTGCATCGCGTCTTCGTCGCTGAGCGTCTGACCCGGCTGGATGAGCCCCAGCACCACGCCCTTGTCACGGATCGCCCTGAGGTTCATGCCCGCGCCGTCATCGGCAATCTCGACGATGATCTCGGCGCCTTCGCGCTTCAGCGTGAGTCGGATTTGCCCGATCTCGGGCTTGCCCTTCGCCATACGCGCTTCGCGTGTTTCGATGCCGTGTACAACGGAGTTGCGTAACATGTGCTCGAACGGGGGCAGCATGCGCTCGAGCACCTGGCGATCGAGCTCCCCGGCGGCACCTTCGACGACCAGCTCGGCATCTTTCTGCGTGTCAGTCGCGGCCTGGCGCACGATGCGCGACAGTCGCTGCACGTGACGCTGGAACGAGACCATGCGCGTGCGCATGAGCCCGTTCTGCACTTCGGTAATCGTGCGCCCCTGCTGCTGCAGCAGGTTCTGGGTTTCCTGGGTGAGACTTTCCAGCAACTGCTGGATGCTCGCGACGTCGTTCGCAGTCTCGGCGAGCGCGCGCGAGAACTGCTGGATCGATGAATATCGATCCAGCTCGAGCGGATCGAAGTCGCCGCGATGGGCGCTCTCGGTTTCGTGACGATGCAGTATCTGCGCTTCGGTCTCGATCTCAAGCTTGCGCAGCTGTTCCTTCAGACGCGTGACGGTGCGCGAGAGCTCGCCGAGGTTGAACTCGATCGAGCCCACCTGCTGCTCGACGCGCGAGCGAGCGATGCTCACTTCGCCCGCGTTGTTCAACAATTGATTGAGCAGCTCCGCATCGACGCGTGCCATCTCCGGGCGATCGGTAGGCACGCTCGGCTCGCGACCCGGCGGCACGAGCGGCGCCATCGGCATAGCGGCAGCAATGGTGACCGCCGCAGCTTCGTCGTGCTGTCCCGGCTGTTGAGCAGCCGCTGCATGCGGGGAAGTTTCTTGCGCCGTGGTCTCGGTGGCCCATTCCGGCGGCTCGATGTACTCGGGTGCGCTCGACGCAGGGGCGACGGCCTCGACAAGGGGGCTGGGTACCGGCTCCGGCGCACCGCTTGCCAGCGCATGAATGCGCGCGATGACCTCGCGCGCCGGACCGATGGGCTGGTTCAGCGCGAGCAGCTCGCGCATGTGCGCGAGTTCGTCGAGCGCAGCCTGCGCGACGCTCTGCGAACGCGCATCGGCGGGCACCATGCCCATCTCGATGTGCATCACCAACGTTTCGAGCTCGTGCGACAAATCGCCCATCGCCGTGACACCCGCCATGCGCGCGCCGCCCTTCAGGGTATGTAGCGGGCGCTTCAGCGCCATCTGCAGATCGGGGTCGGTGTGGCTGCTGCCGAATGCACTCAGCGCCGCTTGTGCGGCTTCGAGCAGCTCGGTCGCCTCTTCACTGAAGATGCCTGCGATCTCGGGATCGTAGTCAATGGTCGCTGGCGAGTCCTCGCTCGCCGGAGGCGGCGGTGCAAGAAAGGACTGGGTAGCTTCAACGACTTCCGCTTCGATCAGCGGCGGATGATCGGGCTGGACGTACACGGGCTCCGGCGCCTGCGAACCGACTTCGTCGGCAAGAATTTCCTGCTCGGGCAATTCCTGCGTCAGCGGCTGATCGAGGCCGAACACCTGATCGACGAACGCCTGCGCTACGTGCTCCTGTTCCGCGGGCACCGCAAACTCCGGCTCGGGAGCGGACAGC
This sequence comes from Steroidobacteraceae bacterium, assembly GCA_039929265.1. Lineage (GTDB taxonomy): Bacteria > Pseudomonadota > Gammaproteobacteria > Steroidobacterales > Steroidobacteraceae > ZC4RG30. The sequence goes on from JBDSRN010000141.1 coordinate 4,454, forward strand.
ACCTGCGACACCGACTCGAAGCCGAACGGGTCTGGTCCTCCCGCCTCGGTGCTCGACTGCGTATCGCTCACGCGCCGATCGAGCTCGCCCTCGGCCTGCAGGATGCGATCGCGCAGACCATCGTTGGAAACGAAGAAGCCGCTGTTCTCGTCGAGATTGCGACTGACGCCTTCCATCGCCGACATGCAGTCTGCGACCAGCCCAAGATCCGCCTCCGTGAGTCCTGCGCTACTGTCGAACGCCTTGCGCAGCCAGTGGTTCAGCGGCTCGGCGAGGCGGATGCCGTGGCGAGCCTCGGCCATCTTCGAGCTGCCCGACAGCGTGTGACACGCGCGGTACACAGCTTCGGTGACCAGATGCGGAGCAGGTAGCGCGTTCTCGCGCGCGAGCCATGCTCGCACGACGCTGACGTGGCTGTCGGTCTCGCGCGCGTAGATATCGCGCAGTGCGATATCAGGCTCGGTACGATCGTGCTCGAGCTGCGATTCGTCGGCCGGCGGATGTCCGCGCGCGTCGATCAGGGTGCCATCGCCGGAGGCGTCCGTCGCGAACACGTCGAAGAGTTCGGTCTCGTAGACTGGTGGCAGCGGGCTCGCGGCAATGGCGGGAGTGTGTGGCAGCCGCGTCGGCGGGGGCGCATCGCCGCTGCGACCCGAAGCGAGCGCGTGCGCGCGCGTCACGATCGCGGTGAGATCGCTGTGTGGTGCCTGGCCGCCGCCGAGATGCACCACCAATTCCGGCAACGCGCGTACGGCGTCGCGCAGCGTGCCGAGAATCGCCGGGGAGCGCGTCAGTGTCTTGTCGAGCAGCCGATTGACAAGATTCTCGATGCCCCACGAGAATTCGGCGAGGTCGCGCGCCCCGACCATGCGACCGCTGCCCTTGAGAGTGTGGAACGAACGCCGCACGGTGACGAGCGCATCCTCGTCGACAGGGTTCAGATCCCACGCCGGGAAATACTGTTCGATCTTCGCGACCTCTTCCTGCGCCTCTTCCATGAAGAGCTGCAGCAGTTCGGGGTCCTGCGGTTCGATGCGCGTCACCGCGGTAGACGTGAGCGTCGGCGGTGGTACGGTGGGATTGCGACCCGTGAACGCGGTGTCCGCGCTCATCGGCGCGGGCGCGCCACGATCCAGCAGCACGGTGCGCGCGAAGGTATTCGACGCCATCGGCGGCACGGTCGGCACGGAGCGCAGCGGCTCGGCCTCGAGTGCATCCAGCGAGGCGAGCGCGTTGTCGAGCATGTACCAGGGATCACTGCGCCCGGCCTGCAGCGTCTCCATGTAGTACTCGGTGCTGACGATGGAATCGGCAAGCCGGTCGAGCCCTTCCCCCGACAGGCTCGAGCCGCCCGGCTGCATCACGCGACGCAGTTGTACCGTGATGCGTTCGATGACTTCAACCGCGCGCGCCTTGCCAAGCATCAGCAGGCCGGCCTGGATGCCGCGGATCAGGTCCTGCCAGTTGTCAAAACCGGAGGCGTCGAGCGTGCCCCCGACGTTCTGCGACACGTATTCCTTCACACGTGCGAGGTTCACCACACATTCGCGCAGCACCGCGGCCTGGACGTGCTGGAAATCGACATCCACGACAGGAGTCGCAGGGTCATTCGGATCGCTGCGCTTCGGCATGATCATGCCGACGAGCTGATCGTCGAGCCGATCCTCGACGCCGATCAGCGTCGCTGCGATCTGCACCAGCACGCCATCACCCGGCGGCTCGCGCGCGGCGATGAGGCCTTCGAGGCGCGCGATCTCGCCCTGCACGCGCGAGCGCAGCTCACCCAGACCCAGCACGCCGAGCGTGTCACCGATCTTGCGCAGCAGATCGACCTGCGGCAGCAGCTCCTCGGGCGATCCGGCACCGCGGCGCACGAAGATATCGAGCACGTCCTTGATCTTCGCGAGGTCCTCGCGGATCGCGGCGGCGACCGTGTGCATCAGCTTGACCGACGGTGCCGACAGGCTCTCGCGCTCCTCCTCGATCGAATCGTCGACCGGCAACAGCTCGGCGAGCTTGAAAGATGCGCGCACTGCCGAGATGCGCGGCCCGTTGCTGTTGGCACGGGCCACGTAATAGAGCAGGTTGTTGAGCAGCTCGACCGGCGGCTGCTGCGAGTAGCGCCCCTCGGTCTGCTCGTACAGACGCCGGATCTCGCGATCGGCGAGACCCAGAAGGCGTTTGATCGACACGCCGCCATCGAGCCCGCGCTCGCGCAGCGCTTCGATTACTGCGCCGGTGACCCACCAGAGCTGGAAAGTCGGCTGCTCCGTTGCCACCTGCTCGAGCTTCAGCGCGACGGCGGAAAGGATGTCCAGGTTCTGATCGACGCGCTCGCCGCGGATCCAGCCGATCAGACCGACCTGGAATCGAGCTCGCAGGCGGCGCGCCCACTGTTCGACGCTCATACCCTCTTCGCCGGCACCCGGGGATACCGGGTCCGCCTGCTTGTCGGATTTCAGGTTGAGCAGCAGCAGCGTGCCTTCGGACAGCAGCGAGCTGCCGCGCACGGCGCGCATGTCGTTCAGCAGCGGCAACAACACCAGCGCGAGGTCGCGCCCGCCCGCGAGCACCCGCTCGAGGTAACCGGGGAGCTGCACCATCGCGCGCATCAGCGCATCGAGGGCCTCGGCCTGATTCTTCTTCTCAGCGGCGATGGACTGCAGGTAGCGGACCACCTGGCCCATTTCCTCCGCGAGCAGCGCGGCGCCGTAGATCTCGAGCACGCGCAACACGCCCTGCACCTGGTGCAGCTCGGTGGCGCAGGTTTCCAGCAGCGCCGCATTGTCGGGTTGCTCGACATGCGTCTCGAGCGCCACGCGTGCCTCGTTGAGCGCCTGCGTGATCTCACGCGCGACCGCTTCGAGTGTCTGGCTGGCAACCTCGCTCATCTGCTCAACCGCGTCCGGAGCCAAGGGCGCGCTGCAATCCGGAAGCCGACGTGTCGGCTGCCGCCGCGCGCTGCGCAGCCGTCTCCGGCGTTTCCGGCAGGCGGAACCCCGAGGCGGACTTGCGCATGCCGGCGGCGAGCTCTGCGAGCTTGGCAATCGCCTGCGAGGTGGTGCTCGTGGAATCGGCGGTCTGTGAACTGATCTCGCGCAGCACCTGCATATTGCGCGCGATGCTCTGCGCCGACTGCGCCTGGCCGCGCGCGCTGGCGCTGATGTTCTGCACGAGGCTCGCGATCTGATTCGACACCTGCTCGATTTCTTCGAGGGAAGCGCCCGCGTTCTCGGCGAGCAGCGCACCGCCCACCACGTCGGTGGTGCTGCGCTCCATCGAGACGACGGCTTCGTTGGTGTCGGTCTGGATTGTGCGCACCAGCACTTCTATCTGCTTGGTGGCATTGGCGGCACGCTCGGCGAGGCGCTGCACTTCGTCCGCGACCACTGCAAAGCCACGACCGGCCTCGCCCGCCATGGACGCCTGGATCGAGGCGTTCAGCGCGAGGATATTGGTCTGCTCGGCGATGTCATTGATCAGTTCAACAATATTGCCGATCTCCTGACTGCTCTCGCCCAGCCGCTTGATGCGCTTGCTGGTCTCCTGGATCGTCTCGCGGATCGCGTTCATGCCATCGATCGTGCGACGCACGGCGTCACCGCCCTTGTGCGCGACGTCGACCGAGTGTCGCGCCACGTCCGCCGCACGCTCCGCGTTGCCCGACACCTCTTCGGTGGAGCCGGCCATCGTGCCGATGGATTCCGTCGCCGCGGCAATCTGCTTGGACTGCGCGGTGCTCGCCTTCGACAGGTGTCCCGCGAGCGCCTGGGTCTGACGGCTCGCGCCATCGAGCGAGATCGCCGACTGGCTGATCGTCGCCACGAGCTTGTGCATGGCATCCACGGCGATGTTGATCGAATCGGCGATGGCACCGGTTATGTCTTCGGTGACCGTCGCCTGCACTGTGAGATCGCCCTGCGCGAGGCCGGACAGTTCGTCAAGCAGCCGCAGGATCGCCTCCTGATTGCGCTCGCTCTCGCGACGCTGCGAATCGGTGAGCAGGCGCTGGCGCTCGGCATCGGCCTGCGCGTTGCGCAGGCGCGCGATGATCATGAACAGTGGCACCAGCGTGGCGATCGCGAGGATCGACGCGACGATGCCGAGGCTCATGTCGCCATGACCGATGAGCGCCGCGATGGCAGAAGCGACGACCAGCAGCGCGGCAGTAATGATCAGCGGCAGGGCGACGCGCGCGGGACTTGTATCAGGCTGCTGCATCGAGAAACCCCGGGTTTTCCACGAGCAGGCGCAGGCTGAGCACCGGCCACTGCTCAGCGCCGCGGCGAAACGTTCCGGCGAGATAGCGCTCGCAACGCACGATGGTGGGCGGCGCGTCGCCGCCGAAATCGTTCTCGGCGAACCGCCGGAACCCCAGCACCTCGTCGACCATGAGGCCTGCCGGCACGTCGCGATGATTCACGACGACGACGCGCGTGTTGCGCGTGAGTGGCGTGACGCCGCTGCCGAGATACTGGCGCAGGTCGATGATGGGCAGCAGCGCGCCGCGCACGTTGGCGAGACCCTTGATCCAGCCCTTGGCACCCGGCACGCGCGTGAGTTGGCCCGGGACGCTGAGCACCTCGCGGGTCTCTTCGCGCGCGATAAGGTACAGCTCGCCAGCCATGCGCAACGCCACGCCGACCCACTCGCGGCCCGCGGCAGTCGTCTCGTCACCCGGGGTCGCCGAAGCAGCTCGACCGCGCCGTTCGAGCTCGGCGAGCAGCTCGAAGGGGCGATCCCGCAGGTTACGAAGCGCGAGGCGGTCTTGCATCGATCAAGCACTCACGCCGCGAGGGTCGATTGGGCTTTCTCGACGAGCTGATCGGGCGATACCGGTTTCACGAGATAGTCCACTGCGCCCTGGCGCAAGCCCCAGATGCGATCAGTTTCCTGTCCCTTGGAGGTGACCATGACGATGGGGATCGAGCTGGTGTCCGGATCGTTGATCAGCGCGCGAGTGGCCTGGTAGCCATTCATGCCCGGCATGACGATGTCCATGAAGATGAGGTCGGGGTGCATCTCCCGCGCCATCCGGATGCCCTCCTGGCCATCGGCAGCGACGGCAGTCTTGAACCCGTGCTTCTCGAGTGCCTTCTGCATGACATGCACCTCGGTCGGCGAGTCGTCGACTATCAAAATGAGCGCCACTGTCATCTCCCTATATGCGTCTCGATCGCGCCGAGGAGCTCGTCCTTCGTGAACGGCTTGGTGAGGTAGTGCTCCGATCCGACGATACGGCCGCGCGCGCGATCGAACAGGCCGTCCTTCGAGGACAGCATGATCACGGGGATCGTCTTGAAGACCTTGTTGTGCTTGATGAGCGCGCAGGTCTGATAGCCATCCAGGCGCGGCATCATGATGTCGACGAACACGATGTCGGGCTGATGGTCCGCGATCTTCGCGAGTGCATCGAAGCCGTCGATGGCGGTAAACACCTCGCAGCCTTCCTTCGCGAGCAGGGTTTCGGCCGTGCGGCGGATGGTCTTGCTGTCATCGATGACGAGGACCTTCAAGCCCTTCAGGTTCGAGCTTTCGCCAGACACGGCTGCGGAACTCCCGGTATTCATAGAGTGCTAAATCTCGCCGTGTTTTAACATATCGGTGTACCCCTCGCCATGCCACACCCGTCACGTTTCTTATACCCGTGAGTCGGCCTGCAGCGGTGCCGACAGCGTCACAGCGTGACTGCGGTACCATCGCCGGGATTCACGTCAAAATTACCGCTCGAGGAGCACCGATGACGCGCCGCGCCCGACTCGCCGTCGTGATGGACCCCATCGCGGACATCAAGTACCTCAAGGATTCCTCACTCGCGATGCTGTTGGCAGCAAGCGCACGCGGCTACGAGCTCACGTATTTCGAGCAGCGGAACCTATGGCTGCGTGACGGCCTCGCCATGGGACGCGGTCGCGCCCTGCGGGTACGCGCGGACCCGGCGGACTGGTTCACCCTCGGCGCCCCGCAGATCGAGCCGCTGGGCAAATTCGACGTGATCCTCATGCGCAAGGATCCGCCGTTCGACACCGAATACATCTATACGACCTACATACTCGAGCGCGCGGAGCTCGCCGGCGCGCTGGTGGTCAACCGGCCACAGGGCCTGCGTGACATGAACGAGAAGGTGTACACCGCCTGGTTCCCGCAGTGCTGCGCGCCCACGCTGATCACGCGCGACATGTCCGACATGCAGGCCTTCGCGCGCGAGCACGGACGCATCGTCTGCAAACCGCTCGACGGCATGGGCGGCCGCTCCATCTTCGTCGTGGCCCACGATGACAAGAATCTGCACGTGGTGTTCGAGACGCTCACTGACTACGGTGCGCGCTTCGCCATCGTCCAGAAGTACCTGCCGGAGATTGCGGTGAGCGGCGATGCGCGCGTGCTGCTCATTGATGGCGAGCCCGTGCCTTACGCCCTCGCGCGCATTCCCAGCGCCGACGACAACCGCGGCAACCTTGCGGCCGGCGCCAAGGGCGTCGGCAGGGCGCTCAACGAGCGCGACCGCTGGCTGGCCGCGCAGATCGGCCCGCCGCTGGCGAAGGCGGGGATGATGTTCGTGGGCCTCGACATCATTGGCGACCATGTCACCGAGATCAATGTGACGAGCCCCACCGGCATCCGCGAGCTGGACGAGCAGTTCGGCATCGACATCGGTGGCCTGCTCCTGGATGCGATCGGGCGGGGTCTCGCGGCTCGCAAGAATGACTGACGCGGTGCTGCTCGGTGAGGCACGGGAAGGCCTCGCTCCCGTGCGCGACCGGCTCATCAGCATGCTGCTGCTGGCGGCACTGGTCCATGGCATCGTGATCCTCGGGGTCACCTTCGGTACGCTGGCTGGATCGCAGGACAGCGCCCCCGCCATCGAAGTGCTGCTGGTCGGCGACGAAGTGCCGGAGGCGCAGCGCAATGACGACGCCGCCTATGTCGCCCAGCGCACCCAGCTCGGCTCCGGCAACACGCAAGAAGTAGTCGCGGCCCAGTTGCCGCGTTTGCGTCCGGCCGGGGACTCGGGCACAGCGAGTCCTGCGCCGCAGGCCACGGCGCGCGGCGAGACAGCGCCGCGTACACAACTGGCGGGCGATGGCCTGCTCGCGACCTGGGGCCCGGCCAGCCAGGTCACCTACCTGGCGCCGCCTGAAATCGCGCCCGAGCCGGAGCTGCCGCTACTGCTCGGGGATCCCGATGCATCTGCCGGGGCTGGCAAGGACGCGGCGCTGCAGCTGCGGGGCAAGCAGCGCGACGAGCTGTACGTCACCGCGGACACGCGTGAATCGCTGCTCGCGCCGTATCTCGATTCGTGGAAACAGCGTGTCGAAAAAATTGGCACCGTTAACTACCCGTCGGCGGCACAACGCATGGGTCTGCGCGGCAGCCCGGTGGTGGAGGTGGCAATCAAGGCGGACGGCGCCTTGCTCGCGGCGAGCATCCGGCGTTCCAGCGGGCACGCCGAGATCGATGCGGCGGCGCTGCAGATCCTGCACCTGGCCAGTCCGTTTAATCCGTTTCCCCCGGATCTATCGGCGAAATATGCAACGTTGCGCTTCGCGTACGAGTGGCAGTTCGTCGGCGGGCATCTCGCGCGAGGTACAGTATCCGTTCCTTGAGGAAGCCCCCGCCCGACCCCATACTGGCAGTCATGAGTCGCTCTGCAGGCACTGCCGCGAACCTCACCAACCAGCTGCTGGTGGCGATGCCCTGGTTCTCGGACGCCAACTTCGCCCAGACCGTGACCCTCATCTGCGAGCACAGCGACAAGGGCGCGCTCGGCATCGTGCTCAACAAGCCACTACCGATGATGCTCGACGAAGTGCTGTCGCAGATGAAGCTGTACGCGCGCGATGAGGACATTGCCGCTCGCTCCGTGCTGCGCGGCGGGCCGGTGCACCAGGATCGCGGCTTCGTGCTGCATCGGCCTGGCGGGGAATGGGACTCCACGCACCGGGTTTCCGAATCCATCCAGGTCACCACTTCACGTGACGTGCTGGCCGCGATGGCCGTCGGCGAAGGTCCGCAGGGTGCGTTCGTCGCGCTCGGGTACGCGGGCTGGGAAGGCGGTCAGCTCGAGCGCGAGATCAAGGACAACGCCTGGCTCACCTTACCCCTGGACGAGCACGTGGTATTCGACCTGCCGTACGAAGACCGCTGGCTCGCCTCGTGGCGCCTGCTCGGCGTGGATGTCGACCAGGTGAGCCTCGTACCCGGGCACGCATGATCCCGCGGCGGTACGGGGACCAGTCGCCGGCGCTGCTGGTCCTGGCTTTCGATTTCGGCCTCAAACGCATCGGTATCGCCAGCGGCGACACCATCACTGGCAACGCGTCCCCCCTCGTCACTGTCAACTACGGCGTCAATGGTCCCGACTGGAATGCCATTGCCCAGGCGATAAAGCGCTGCGACCCGCAGCTTCTGCTGGTCGGTGAACCCTATAATGACGACGGCACCCTGGGGAAGCTCGCGGCCGCGGCGACGCAGTTTGCGTCCCAACTCGCCCAGCGTTTTGCGATTCCTGTCGAACGCATGGACGAGCGCTATTCCTCGGTGGAAGCTGCGGCGCAGCTGCGCGAGCAGCGTGCCTCCGGGCAACGCAAACGGCGCATGCAGCGCGGGGACATCGACAGCGCAGCAGCGGCGGTAGTCCTGACGAGCTGGCTGCGCGCGCACAACGACTGAGGTTTCTGCAATGACCGATCAACGGCGCGCCGATGGCAGCCTGCGCCACCTCCTCACACTCGAGGGGCTGACGCGCTCCGAAATCGAGTCGTTGCTCGATCGCGCGCAGACCTACGTGCGCGATCGCGGCGTGTACGCGGCGCGCTCCGACAAGCTGAGCGGGCTCACTGTCGCGAACCTGTTCACCGAACCGTCGACGCGCACGCGCGTGTCATTCGAGCTTGCGGCGAAGCGCCTCGGCGCCGACGTCGTGAATCTCGAGATGCAGCTGTCCTCGCGCAGCAAGGGCGAGAGCATGCTCGACACGATCTTCACGCTCGAGGCACTGCACGTCGATGTGTTCGTGGTCCGCGACTCGCAGCCGGGCGTGCTCGCGCTCGTTGCCGATCACGTGGCGCCGCATGTGTGCGTGCTGTCCGCGGGCGAAGCGCACCTGTCGCACCCGACGCAGGGTTTGCTCGATGCGCTCACGATCCGCCAGCACAAGGAGCGATTCGACAAGCTGGCGGTGACGATCGTTGGCGACATCCGGCACTCGCGCGTCGCGCGCTCCGCGTACCATGTGCTGCGCACGCTCGGCGTGGGCGAGCTGCGCCTGGTCGCGCCGCCAGCGCTGATGCCGGAGGCCGACGAATTCCCCGGCGCCCGGCGTCACGACCGCATCGAGAACGGACTCATCGGCGCCGATGTCGTGATGATGCTGCGCATCCAGCGCGAACGCATGAGCGATAACACGGCACCAGTGGGCAGCGAATACTTCGAGCACTATGGCCTCACACCCGAACGTCTCGCGTTCGCGCGACCCGACGTGATCGTCATGCATCCCCAGCCGATGAATCGTGGCGTCGAGATCTCCTCCGAGGTCGCCGACGGTCGTCAGTCGGTGATCCGTGACCAGGTCGCCAACGGCGTCGCCGTGCGCATGGCAGTGCTCACGGCGATTGTCGAAGACCGCCCCGGCTCGCGCGTCGAACGCCGCAGCGAGCCACGATGAAGGAGCACCGTGGCACCATCTTCGTCGAGGAAGCGCGCGTCATCGCGCAAGAGACGCATCCGGGCCGGCAATACGTGCTGCGGCTCGCCGCGCCACTGTGCGCGGCGCGCGCGACGCCCGGCAGCTTCGCTCACGTTTCAGTGGATCCCTCGATCCCGATGCGCCGACCACTGTCGATCATGCGCGCGGATGCGAAGGCCGGGTGGATCGAGCTCCTGTACAAGGTCATGGGTGAGGGCCTGAACCATCTCGCGAGCCGCAAGGTCGGGGATCCGGTCAGCCTGATCGGGCCCATCGGCCAGGGCTTCGTGGTGCACGCCGGCACTCCGCGCATGCTGCTGATCGGCGGCGGCGTGGGCATCCCGCCGATGGTGTTCCTCGCCGAGACCTTGATCGATCGCGATGTCCCAGGTATCAAGCCCCTCGTGATCATGGGCTCGGAGATTGCGTTCCCGTTCCGTGCGCGCCCGTCACGGATCATGGTGCCGGGCATGCCGGATGGCGTGATCGCCAGCATGCCGCTGCTCGAGGACTGGGGCATCCCGAGCCGCCTCACCAGCAAGGCGGGATTCGTCGGTTGTCACGATGGCTACGTCACCGATCTCGCGCGCCTGTGGTTGCAGACGCTGGATCCGGAAGCCCTCGCGCAGGTGGAGGTCTTCACCTGCGGGCCCACCCCGATGCTGCGCGCGGTCGCGCAGCTCGCGCGCGAGTTCGGCGTCGCATGCCAGGCGTCGCTCGAAGAGTTCATGGCCTGCGCGGTGGGCGGCTGCGCCGGTTGTGCGGTGCAGGTGAACACACCAACGGGCCCTGCGATGAAGCGCGTGTGCGTGGATGGACCCGTGTTCGATGCCTGCAGCGTGTTTGCCTGAACGCAGGACGGCCGCATGAAAACGCGCCGTAATGAATATTTCCTGCACATTGGCGATGCCGGCAGCTCGCGATCCTGGAAGGCGATCGACTCGACGTGGCCAGCGACTGATCAGCCCTCGAGCTCACCCATCTGCGACTGCAGATAGTTCGGCTCGCCGACCTTCGCGACCAGTTCGACCTGCGTCTCCAGGTGATCGATGTGATGTTCCGTGTCCTCGAGGATTTTCTGGAGGATCTCCCGGCTCACGTAGTCGCGCACCGACTCGCAGTGTGCGATCGCTTCCTTCAGATGCACGCCAGAACTGCGCTCCACCTGCAGGTCGCAGGACAGGATCTCGACCGCGTTCTCACCCACCATGAGCTTGCCCAGGTCCTGCAGGTTGGGCAGGCCATCGAGCATGAAGATGCGCTGCATGAGGCTGTCGGCATGCTTCATTTCCTCGATAGACTCTTTGTATTCGAACTTCGCCATGCGCTCGAAGCCCCAGTGCTTGAGCATTCGCGCATGCAGGAAGTACTGGTTGACGGCGGTCAGCTCCATCTTGAGCTGCGCGTTCAGGAACCCGACCACCTTGGATTCGCTTTGCATGAGATAGACCTCGGGGCTGGGGCTGGGGCTGGGCTGGGCTGGTAGTTTAACGAGCTGGGATGGCCCTGTCCTACCAGCTAAATCAAATGCTTACGCTTGCCATTTGCGCGTAAGAACGGTTCTCATTAACATTGACGCATGATCGTATGCGTCTGCAACAACGTTTCCGAGGGCGACATCGCCCGCGAGATCGCCGATGGCTGCACGAGTTATGCGCAGCTGCAGGAGCGCCTGGGCGTTGCCGTGGCCTGCGGTTGCTGCGGCAGCTGCGCGCAACAGAGCTTCGAAAAGGAGGCGCAGGCCGCGCAGCAGCCGCGAACGTTCTACCGCGGTCGTTTCGGCGAACGCGTCGCCGCGCAGGGTCATGCCGTCATGAGGCTCGTCGAGCCACAGCCCGTGCGGGCCCGCTCGCGCTAATTGGCGTTGATGAGCTGAGCCGTGAGGCTGCCGTCTGCGGCCTTGTTGGCGATGACGGTCACTTCCGTACCGACCTTCAGCTCGCTCAGGGGGGTCGGCACCAGCTTCACGATCTGGACCTCCGGCCCAACCACGAGCTCGGAGTCACCTTCCTTGTACTTCACCTTCAGCACCCGGCCCTCGGGTGGCACCACCACCTCGGAAGGCGGTACGACGACGGCCGATACCGTCGCATTCGTCATCATCGTGTCCGGTGCCGCCATTGGTCGCTGACCTTCGCCCAGACCCCGTAGGGCTTCGGGGAAGATCCGCAATTCGGTGGAGTGCAGCTTGCCGTCCTTGCCCTTCACGGCTGCGGAGGCGACGAAATCGCCGGGCTTGATGTCCGTCAGCGTTGCGGGCGTGCGTACGGCATAGGTCGTATCGCTGGCGAGCTTCGCAGTGCTCGACGTGCCTTCGACGCTCTTTACGGTCACCTGCCTCGCGTCGACCTTTTCGACCGTGCCACGCAGCCGGGTCGCCGCAGGATCGATCCTCATCTGCGCGGTAGCGAGCTGCGCGCTCAGAGCGAGCGTCGCGGAAAGGAGCGTAGTGGCGTGTTTCATGAGGCCTCGATCATTTCAGATTGAACCTGGTCCACCACAATGCGCCGTCCGCTGACCGCCTGTACAGGGTCGCGATCTTCAGCGCAGCCTTGCGCTCCGATCTGCCTCCAGATAGCTGGCCGAGCCAGTTGCGCGTTGATTGAGCGTGACGACCACGGCATCCCCGCGCTGGCTCAGGCGCTTGCGCGGTGCCAGGCCGCATTGCTGCGGCAGTGACGACGGCTGCATCAGCCGAAATTGATCTTCGCCTCAAGATTGGTCCGCGAATCAGCGTTCAGCAACGCCTCATCGAGGTCGACCCGATTGTTCTTGTACAGCGTGTACAGCGCCACATCGAAGCTCTGGATGCCGCGCTCGCTGCTGGCGCGAATCGCTTCCTTGATCGAGATGACATCGCCCTTGCGCACGAGCTCGGACACATGCGGTGTGTTGAGCATCACTTCGACCGCGGCGATGCGCTTGCCGTCCTTGCCCATGACCAGGCGCTGCGCAAGGATCGCCCTGAGGTACTGCGACAGATCCAGGGTGACCTGCGCGTGCTGATCCGGCGGGAACATGTTGATGATCCGGTCGAGGGTCTCGGAGCAATTGTTCGCGTGCAGCGTCGCGAGCACGAGGTGTCCGGTGCCCGACAGGTTGA
>JBDSRN010000142.1:0-6367 GCA_039929265.1 Steroidobacteraceae bacterium
CGGCAGATTCGGCGTCATGTTGCCGGGAATGCCCAGCTTCGAATAACCCGCGGTCGAGAGGAAATCGAGCTGCCCCCCCTGCCCGCCGATCAGCACGTTCGAGCCAGCAATATTCGCGCCGCCTGACAGGTCGAAGCAGATGAACGGGATCTTGCCCGCACCTGCGGAAATGCCGCAGCCGCTCGCGTTCATGCCCTTGCCATCGAGATTGGTGAGCACGTCCGCGTTTGCCCCTCCGGACATCAGCGCGCCGAGCATGCCCGGCACCATCACCGTGGCGGAACCACCGACGAGCCCTGCGGACAGGAAATCGCGGCGTGACACCGGCAGGCGGTGATCCGCATGCAGGATGGGCTCGTTGAGGCCGCGGGCTTTCGGAACTTTACGTAGCAGTCGCATGATTGATCCCTCGATCCTTTACTGCACGGTGAGCGCGCCGCTGCCCAGGGTGGCTGCACAGGCGGCTTTCGTGACGGTCGCGATGTTCGAACCCGGCGTGACAATGAGCTTGGTAATCAGCGAGTTGAGTTCGCCCTGGACATCTGCCGTCTGCGGCTGATTCGCGAGGCTCGTGCCGACCACCTTCTGCAGCAGCGGGTTGATCACCAGATCGCGATTCGGCTGACTTGCGAAATACGCGCTCGCGCTGCCGCCGCCCGTGTTCAGGCCCGGGAAGAACGCGGTACGCTTCGCGACGTCATCGACCAGAGCTGCGCAATACTTGATCGCGAGTTGCGCGATGCCGGTCTGGTGCGAGGCGAGGAAGGCGTCGATGCTCGGCACAGCCGGAAGCTGCTGCTTCAAGGTCTGGAACGTGGTGGCGACTGCGGCGGTTGTCGTCGGGATGCCGGTGATGTTCGCCATGCTCTGGTTCAGCTGATCGAAGGTGCGCACACCCACATCCGGCAGCAGCGGATTATCGGTCGGTGTCTGCGTGACAGGCGTCGGATCGGTGCTCGCATGCAGGTGACTGCCGATCTGCTCGAAGGTGAGGAAGAACATGTCGGCGGTCGGACCCTTCTCGAGTCCGATGATCGTCCCGATGTTCGCGAGCACCTGACCGGAGCTCGCGGTGTAGGCGCTGCCGATGTTGGCGTTGAGCGTCGCGTACGCCTGGCCCACGTGCGCCTCCGCGCCATTGATGCCGATGCGCATGCCCTTGACTGCAATGCTGCCCGGAACCACCGCCGGATCGAGGCTGATGAAGGTGGGGTTGGTGAACAGGTACGAGTAGCTGTCGTACTGCGCGCCCTCGAACATGATGTAGCTCTGGGGCAGGTTCACCAGATTGGAGACGTTGAAGAGCAGGAAGTATCGTTCACCGACGCCTGCCGCGAAGTTCTGCTGGATCTGCACCGTGGTCAGTGCACGATTGTGTACGGCCGCGAGTTTGATCACGCCCTGCCACTGACGATTGTTCGACGTCTCGTTGCCGAGCACGAAGGCGAAGGCATCGTCCCAGTCGGCGAGCGAGCCGCCGGTGCGTGGATCGACGTCACCCGTCGGGTTGCCGTTGACGTACAGGCGGCGACCGTTGATCGGATCGAACGTCAGCACGACGTGCTGCAGCGAGGCCTGCGCATCGCGGTCGGTGTCCTTCGTTAGCAGTCCCGGAATGCCGTTCGCATTGGTGGTGCTGCTGCGGCCAAAGGCCTCGTACTGGTAGGCACGCTGCGCAAGCGTCACGTTGCGCGCAGTGGTGCCGCCCGAGTAGCTCATCAGGAACGCATCTTCCTGCGTGACGTTCGCGGGCGCCGCCCAGATCTCGAACGTGTACTCACCAGTGGCCTTGATCTTGTCGGCGAGCTTCTTGCTCGCGGTAGTGGTGCCCTGCACCTTGCCACCCGCCTTGATGTTGATGCCCCAGCCGCCGACCCAGGTGGCGTCACCGGACATGGACAGATTCAGCGCCGGCTCGACGCCGCTGGTGTCAAACACCGAGCTGCCCGTACCCGTCTTGAACTCGTACAGCGCGACCAGATTCGTGTCGTGGCGATTTCCGCCTGCAGCAACCGTGCCGTCGTACAGCGTCAGCGCCTTGGAGATGACCAGCGCCGGGTCCACCACCTGCAGGGGGATGCCATTGGCGAAGGCCGTGACGGAATTGAGCATAGTCGTCGCATCGTTCGCGCAGCTGGAGGTCCAGCAGTTGTGCGACTCGTCGCGCAGGCGCACGACCAGGCGCGAGATCGCCGGGTTGTCGAGGTTGATCTTGGCGCGTGCCGCGGCGTACGCCTCGTTCACGTCGTTGCTCGCGAAGAACGGCGACTGCGGTGTCGCGGCGCCCGAGGAATGGCAGCGCGCGCAGTTGCCCTTGTTCGCATCGTGCAGGATCGGATAGATGGTCGAGGCGAACAGCGTCGAGTCCGTCGGGAAGCTCTTCGCGGAACCCACGCTCTGGTCAACCGGGGCGACGAGCTGGATCGTCTTGCCGCCGGTCGCGACAGAGCCGGCCCAGTTGCGGATCCATGTGGTCAAAATGTCGCCGCAGGCCGAGTTGCTCGACAGCCAGCAGTTGTGACCGCCGGCGACCTTGAGCACCATGCGTGACTGGTCAGGCTGAGTCAGGTTGACTACGCCATTGGCGTCCGCGTAGGCGGCATTGACATCATCGTTGCGCGCGAAGCGCGGCGTCTGGCCGCCGGCGTTGTGGCAACTGCCGCAGCGGTTGGACGCCTTGATGTTTTCCCACAAATTGATCTTGAAGGCCTGGATGTCGACTGTGGACGGGGCGGGACCCGTGTAGTCGAGCACCGTCGGAGGTGTCGTCGTCGGGTTGAGCTTCGTGGGCGCACCACCTCCGCACGCGGCGAGCGTCGCGAGCAGCACTGCGGCACCAAGATTCTTGATGGCGGTCTTCACTGTCGGTACTCCCACCGTTAGTCCCCCATGCAATAGGCGGCTGCGGCGGCGAACACCTGCTTCATCTTGTAGCCACCGGACTTGAAGGCCGTCGTGATGTTGGTTACCTGCGTGCGATCGGTGCCATTGCCCGGGGCGCGGAAGCAGACCGCCTTGAACACCTTCTCCACCTGGCAGCGCGCGAACTGGTCGCTGCCGGCGAGTTCCTGGCCCAGGGATTTCGCGCCGGTGCCGCTACCACCCGTGGGGCTCCAGCCGAGCAGCTGGTTTGGTCCCTTGCGCCAGTAGTTGTCCCAGTGATCGTCCGGTGTGACGAAGCCAGGCTTGAAGTTGTCGCTGTTGATCGTGTACTTCGGCTGCACGGCGCCCGGTGTGTACACGAGGCGCCCCGCAGTCTCGTCGTAGCTGTAGTACGCGAAAGCCTGCGCCATCGGGTCCATGCCACTGTGGCAACCGATGCAGTTGTTCAGGAAGATGCGGCTGTCGCCACCCGGGGAGCGACTCACGTCCTGGCGAATGCGATCCGGCGGACGGCTGGTGTCAGCGACCTGCTCCATGTCCTTGCACATGTGATTGATCAGCGTGAAGCGGAACATCGCGCGGTTGGTGCCCGCGACGAAGAACGACTGCGCCGCAGCGCGAGTGCTCATCACGCCAGCCGTCGCCGCCGCCGGGAGGCCTGACGCAGTCGACTGCGCCGTCGACACCAGCACCGCGGGATTGGAGAGATCGGCGCCAGAGCTCTCGAGCTGCTCGTACAGATCGTTGTTCGCCGGGGAGTAAGCGGGGCGACCGGCACCACCTACGTACAGGAGGTCGGCCGACAGCACGGTGTTGAACGGTACATCGTCACGGATCATGCCGATGACGGTGGCGGTGTAATCGTTGAGTGGCGCGAACACCGTCTGGTCGCGGTTGGTCCACGGCGTGACGAAGTTCTTCAACGTCACGTTGTAGAAGGACGGCGCCTGCAGTGCGATTGCCGCGGCGGCGATCGGATCGCCTGGGATCAGCGCTGCCATCGCATTGAGCGTGGCGGCATCCGGCGGAACGCCAGCGATACGGTCATGCATCCGCTTTGCCTGCGTGCGCGCATCGGCGTGTGCGTAGCCGGCAAAGCCCAGAAGGATCGCGCCGACCGCGATCGATGTGTTGAGGGCTGCGCGCAGCTTCACTGCCGCCGCGGTGCGATGTTTGTCGAGCTGTTCAAAGTTCATATGAACCTGTCCATTTGCCGTACGGCCTTTTCGCAACCACGAAAAGTACCGGCGGCGGCCTGTGCGGGACGGACTATACGCAGCAAAAAAACCGGTCTGAATGTCTCGATCCACCGACGTCGCCGTGTGCAGACAGAAATACAAACCGCTCGCAACTGTATGCTGCGACCCGAGTTATGCGACGCTCGTCACGGCGCAAACGCGCCCAGTACGACTACCTAGAGACTTGCCTGCACCGGATTCATCCGACAGGCAGCCAAACGCGATTGAACGGGGAGTGCCGTGATGGCCTCTGCAGATCGCGAAGTTTTCCTCGAGGAGTTTTGATGCACCGGTTGGAGTGGATGAAGCCGCGAAGCCTGTTGTCACTCGTGACGCTCGTCACAGTCCTGTCTGCGTGCAGCGGCGGGGGCAGCGTCAACCTGGGCAGTGGTCAGAGCGCCGATCCCGCGACGGTCGATTTTCCGATCGCGTACGTGAAACGCACCATTCCCCCTGTCGCCGACGACCTGCGCCAGCACCGTGACGCGCTGCCGGACGCGGATCTGTGGATACGCGACCGCGCCTCACCAGGGGCGCCTGAGCGCAACGTTACCGAGCGCATCACCAGGACCGACCGCTTCGACGTCAAGGACGTCGATGTCTCCGCCGATGGCAAGCGTTTCATCTTCGCCATGCGCGGCCCGCTCGCAATGAACCAGGACGAGGAAGACCCGCCGACCTGGGGCATCTGGGAATACGTGCCTGGCACGGATCAGCTCAAGCGACTGATCGTCTCCGACACAATAGCTGCCGAAGGCAACGACGTGTCACCGCACTATCTGCCAGACGGTCGCATCGTGTTTTCCTCGACGCGCCAGCGCCAGAGCAAGGCGATCCTGCTCGATGAGGGCAAGCCCGGCTTCGAAGCGCAGACCGAAGTAAATCGCAGCGAGCCCGCTTTCGTGCTGCACGTGATGAATGCCGACGGCAGCAACATCCACCAGATCTCGTTCAACCAGAGCCACGACATCGATGCGACCGTACTCTCGAACGGGCGGCTCATGTACAGCCGCTGGGATGGCGCGGATCGCCAGGACCAGGGCATCCATCTGTACAGCGCCAACCCCGATGGCACGGACCTGCAGTTGCTGTACGGCGCGCAGAGTCACGCCACCGGCACCGACAATTCGGTCGTGCAGTTCGTGCACGCGCGCGAGATGCAGGACGGTCGCGTGCTCGCGCTGATCCGACCGCAGGCCGGCACCGGTATCGATTTTGGCGGCGATCTGGTGATGATCGACACGCAGACCTATGTCGAGAACACCCAGCCCACACTCACCAACGCCGGCATGCCGGGCCCCGCGCAGACGCGCGCGACGCCGAACGAAGTACTGACGATTCCGGGCCCCTCGCCCGGCGGTCGTTTCAACTCCGCGTTTCCGCTGTGGGATGGTTCCAACCGCATCCTCGTGACGTGGACGCAATGCCGCCTCGCCGAAGGCGGCGCTATCGTTCCCTGCACGAGCGCGCGCCTGGCTGCCGCCAGTCTTTTGCCCGGCGCGGTTCTGTACAGCGTGTGGATGTTCGACCCTGCGGACAACACGTTGAAGCCGGTGATGGCGCCGGTGGAAGGCGTGATGGTCACCGACGTCGCCGCGGCGCAGCCACGCACGCTGCCCGCCGTGATCCTCGATGGTGTGCCGGTCCTGCCCACGAACAGCGAATACCTCGCCGGCTTCGCCTCGCTGCCGAGCGCGATCCTCACCGCCTTCTCGCCGATCGAGCCGCCTCCGGGCGTGCGCAAGCTCATGCTCGATTACCGCGCCGTGACCGACCAGGACACCGGCCTCACCCTCGAATTCCGTCAGATGGCCGACCCGTTCAAGGACACGGACTACCACATCGTCGAGGTCAACTTTGGCTCCGCCAAGGGCGACGCCGCGCAGCTCAAGCGCATCGTCACGCAGTAACCCTCCGCCCGATGCGCCAGGCCATCACTCTCGGTTTTAAGCACGGCTGCGCCACGCCGGTCGTCATCACCGGCCCGGAAGTGCCGATCGGCGACCAGCGCGCCGCCTTCCGCGAAGTGCGCCAGCTCCCGCATCACGAGGAGTTTCAGCGCATCGAAGTCTGGGACAACGCCCAGGGCCGCATCCTCCGCAAGCGCCTCTGCGCCTGCCCTGGCGAACCGGAAGTGGCCGACGACAACACTGCCGACGGCGACGAATCCGCAGCCTCTCTCGCCGGCCAGGCCGCGGGAGCCGACCACTCTCCCGCCACCACGGCGAAGAAGAAAAAATCCACCG
>JBDSRN010000143.1:0-4223 GCA_039929265.1 Steroidobacteraceae bacterium
GAAGCACTTGCGGAGACGTTGTGGGAAGCGCAGCGCGCAGGACGAGCGCCGGACGAGCTGGCGTATCTGGAGCGCCTGAAGCGCCTGCGCTCGTTACGCGGCTTGAGAATTTCAGCGAGGCGATCCCGTGCACCCTCGACCCGCTGCAGGTGCGGATACACCAGCCCGCCCCGGTAATCGATGCGCACGGTGCGATACTCGTCCAGCTTCTTCACGATCAGCTCGACGGGCGCCTTCGCGCTGACAGCATCCTTGAGCAGTTCGGCGCTGTACGCGCGTCCATTCACGGCGACGATCTGTGTGTTGAGCGTGAGTCCCGCTCTGAATGCCGGACCGTCCCAGACGACGTCGGTGAGATTCGCATCCTTGTTGACCGTGAGGCCGAGCGAGTAGGCGAAGTCCGCCGTCTTGCGCTCCTTGTCAGCATCCTTGATGAAGTCGGAAGGCTGCTCGCTGTACACGAGCTTCCAGCCGCTGCGTGTGAACCCGTCGAGCGGCGCCGCAGGCCGGATGTCGTCCAGGCGCTCACGCAGGAACTTCGCCCAATCCAACGGCGCAATGGCCTGCAGATTCTCGACCACGTCCTCGAAGCGATAGGTCGATACGATGCCGCGATCGGCGGGCGCTGCGAAGAATCGGCGCGCGAAATCGTCCAGCGAGCGCTTGTCGCCCGACAGTTCACGCAACTTGCTGTCGACGTCGAGCCAGATGAGCGCGCCCTCGCCGTAGTAGTCCTCGGTGCGCTGTCGGCTCACCCACGCCTGCGGCCGGCGCGGCGAGATGATGGGCTGCATCGTCGTGTCAGCGAGGCTGCGCCAGTTGCGTCCCGCGCGCCGCCGGTCGTAGATCGCGGCGAAGGTTGCGAGTCCCGAGCGCGCGAACTCCGGCTTCCAGAAGCCCGCGCGTGCCGACAGCACCCAGCCGTAGTACTGCGTCATGCCTTCGTATAGCCACAGTCCGCTGTCCTGCATGGGCACGTTGAAGTTCGGTGTCCACAGATCGCGCGGGCGCCGGTACTTGCCGTTCCATGCATGCACGAACTCGTGCGCGACCGTGTCACGTCCGCTGACATCCTCGTCGGCATCCAGAAAGTACCCCGGGCGTTCGGAGATCTCCGTCGAGCGATGATGCTCGAGCCCGACACCGCCGAAGGTTTCACTGAGGGCGAGCAGGAAATCGTAGTGATCGAATGGCGGCGCACCAAATGCGGAGTAGGTCTCGCGCACCAGTGCCCGATGCAGCGCGATGCGCTCGGGTTTGACCGCGAGCTTCGCGGGGAACTCGGCGAATGCGTGCATGCGCACCGGCGCCTTCGCGCCCGCATCGAGCTCGAGATGTGCGGCGTACTGGCCGGCGAACACCGGCGAATCCACCAGCACTTCCAGCGATGCGCTTTCGAAGGTCACCACCGCGTCCTGTCGGGAGCGCGTACTCAGACTCGTCGCGTAATCCCATCCCGGCGGCAATGTCAGCTGCGCAGCGACCTGGATCGCGCTCGAGTAGTGGCCCGCCGGATACAGCACCACGTGATTCCACTGCAGGCCGAGCATCTGTGAATTCATGATCACGCGTCCCTGATCGGACGATTGCGGCGAGGCCACCTCGAAAGCCACTTCGATCTCGCGCACGTCGGTGGGCACCTGCACGTGAAACGCAAACACCTCGACGGGATCGCGCCGCCATTCGAGCGGTTTGCCGCCGCTGGTGATCGTGAGACCGGTGAGCTGATCCAGTGGCCCGCGCGGCGCGTGATGTCCCGGAATCCACTGCGGGTACAGCAGAGTGAGCTCGCCGCCCTGCACCGGCAGCTTTTCGCGCACGCGCAGCACGCGCTGGCGGATGTCGCTGACGTCGACATTCAGCTGCAGCGTGCCGGGATAAGGTTGCGCAACGGGCGCGGGCACTGCGGCATGCCCGATGCCGCAGATGAACAGAAGGAGCAGGAATCGTACGCCGCTGATCATCGCGCCTGCCCCGTCAGCCCTTGCGGGGCATATACAGGTCGGTGAGCGTGCCCTCGAGCGCTTCGGCCGCGAGCCCCACAGTTTCCGACAGTGTCGGATGCGGATGCACGGTGAGTGCAAGATCGGTCGCATCGCAGCCCATCTCGATGGCGAGCCCGATCTCGACGATGAGCTCGCCCGCGTTCGGTCCGACGATGCCACCACCGACGATGCGACCCGTATCCACATCGACGATCAGCTTGGTGAGGCCTTCGTCGCGACCGATTGACAGTGAGCGACCGCTCGCAATCCACGGGAATGTCGCCTTGCGCACCTTGAGGTTCTGCGCCTTCGCCTGCAGTTCGGTGATGCCCACCCAGGCCACTTCGGGATCCGTGTACGCCACTGACGGAATGGTGCGCACGTCGAAGGAAGCCTTGTGTCCCGCGGCGACTTCGGAGGCGACCTTCGCCTCGTGCATCGCCTTGTGCGCGAGCATGGGCTGACCGACGATGTCGCCGATCGCGAAGATGTGCGGCACGTTGGTGCGCATCTGCCTGTCGACCGGCACGAAGCCGCGCTCGTTCACCGTGACGCCCGCGGCGGCGGCATTGATCGCCTTGCCGTTGGGCACGCGACCCACGGCAACCAGCACGCGGTCATACACCTGCTCGCTGGTCTTGCTGTCTGCGGCGATCTCGAAGGTCACCTTGATGCCTTGCTTCAGCGCCTCGACCTTGGTCACCTTGGTGCCCAGCATGATCGCTTCATAGCGGGCCCTGAGCCGCTTCTCGAGCGGCTTCACGAGATCCGGATCCGCGCCGGTCATCAACTGAGCCGTGAGCTCGACGACGCTGACTTTCGCGCCGAGCGCCTCGTACACGCACGCCATCTCCAGGCCGATGATGCCGCCACCGATGACCAGCATGCGCTTCGGCACTTCTGGCAGCTCGAGCGCGCCGGTGGAATCCATGATGCGTGGATCTTTCGGAATCATCGGCAGCTGCGCGACTTCCGAACCCGCGGCGATGATGCATTGCTCGAAGCGGATGCGCTCGGTCTTGCCGGCATTGTTCACTTCGACCACATGCGGTGAAACGAATCTGCCCGCCCCGCGCACCACTTCGACCTTGCGCTGCTTCGCGAGCATGGTGAGGCCGCCGGTGAGCTTCTTCACCACGCTCATCTTCCACGAGCGCAGCTTGCCGAGATCGATCTGCGGTGCGCCGAAGCTGATGCCGTGTTTGCCCATCGCGGCGCTCTCGTCGATGACTTTCGCCGCGTGCAGCAACGCCTTCGATGGAATGCAGCCGACATTGAGGCAGACGCCACCGAGGGTTTCCCAGCGTTCGATAAGCGTGACGCTCAGCCCGAGGTCGGCGGCGCGGAAAGCGGCGGTATAACCGCCCGGACCTGCGCCGAGCACGAGCACTTTGACCTCACGATCGGCTTTTTCCTCGGTGCCCGCAGACGGCGCGACAGGGGCCTGCTCCGCAGCAGGCGCTGCAACGGGAACCGCAGCGGCGGGCTCGGCCGGCTTTTCGGCCGGCGCAGCGGCTGCTGCATCACCTGCGACCTCGACCATCACGATCGGGCTGCCCCCAGCAATCTTGTCGCCGGCCTTCACCAGCACGGAGGTGATCTTGCCTGCCACGATGGACGGCACATCCATCGTCGCCTTGTCGGTCTCGAGGGTGATCAGCGGGGTTTCGAGTTCGACCGCATCGCCGACCTTGATGAGCACCTCGATGACCAGGACTTCCTTGAAGCTCCCGAGATCGGGGACGCTCAGCGTTGTCTCACTCACGGTTCCGCCTCGAGCAGAACCTTCGGATCGGCGAGCGTCTGCGACAGGAACGTCGTGAAGCGCGCACCCAGCGCGCCGTCGATGACGCGATGATCGTAGGACAGCGACAGCGGCAGGATCTGCCGCGGCACGAACCCGATATCGCGGAAGATCGGCTTGGTGGCCGTGCGCGAGACTCCCAGGATCGCGACTTCGGGAGCAACGATAATCGGCGTGAACGCCGTGCCACCGATGCCGCCCAGACTCGAGATCGAGAAGCAGCCGCCCTGCATTTCGGCGCCACTCAGCTTGCCGGTGCGCGCCTTCTCGGACAGCTCACCGAGCGCGCGCGCGATCTCGTAGATGTCCTTGCGATCGGCATCCATGATGACCGGGACCATCAGGCCGTTGGGCGTATCCGCCGCAAAGCCGATGTTCATGTACTTCTTGAAAATGAGGTTCTGCTGGCTCGGATCCAGCGACGCGTTGAAAGT